>JAQWTH010000019.1 GCA_029242795.1 Candidatus Pelagibacterales bacterium
AATGATTGATACATCATTTCAGGTGTTCCCTCAAAGATTCTACCACATCCTAATGAAAATAAAGTATCGCCTGTGAATACAATATTTTCAGACTGAATATAAAATGCTATATGACCAATAGTATGCCCAGGTATATCGATAATTTCTGCCTTATATTCATTAAACTCAAAAAATTCTCCCTCCATCAAGCAAATATCTATTCCCGGTAGTCTGTCTTTATCATTCTTATTTCCAACTATCTTTGCGCCGTATTTTTCTTTAAGTTCAATATTCCCATCTACATGATCAAAATGATGATGAGTATTTAAAATATATTTTAAATTTAAATTATTCGTTTTGATGAAGTCATCTACTGGCATAAATTCAGAAGGGTCAACTACGAAAGCATTATTTTTATTATCAATACATACATAAGAATAGTTATCAGTGCGACATGGAATTATTTTTACTCGTAGTGACATAATGTAATTATTTTTTAGATATTAAAAAAAGTCCTGATTCTGAAAAGTAGCTATCGTAAAGACTTTTGCCTTTGAATTCTTTAAATACTGATTTTCTTAAATCAGCTTTTTTTTCAATTTTAATATTTAATCCTTCACACAAATTTATAAAGTCATTGATAGTGCAAAAATGTAAATTTGGAGTTTCATACCAACTATAGTCTAATGTGCTATTAACAGGCATTTCTCTATTGAAAAATAAACTCATAGCTATTGACCAATGGCCAAAATTTGGAAAAGAAACTATTGCTTTACCAGCGATTCTTACTAATTGCTCCAACACAACTTTAGGATTTTTAGTTGCTTGCAGAGTGTAGGTTAAAATAGAGTAATCAAATAAGTTATCAGGATAATCAAATAAGTCTGTATCTGCATCTCCTTCTACAACTGATATTCCTTTGCTTAAACATGTTCTTATTTTGGATTGATCGATTTCCATTCCACGAGCTACTACATTATTATTTAATTTTAAATACTCAATTAAGGAACCATCACTACATCCAATATCAATAATATTTGATTTAGAAGTAATAACATCAGAAATTATTGTAAATTCTTTTGTTTTATTAATTAAGCTCATATCTCTCTCCAGGTTGAACTTATAAAGCCATTAAGAGCATCAAAGAATTCTGGCTCATCCAATAAAAAAGAGTCATGTCCGTTTTCTGTTTCTATTTCTAAAAAACTTACATCAATGCCAAGAGCATTAAGAGTTTTTACTATTTTTTTGTTTTCAGAAGTTGGATATAGCCAATCACTTGTAAATGAAATACATAAAACTTTTGATTTTGTATTTTTAAATGCTTCAACTAATGAACCATTATTCTTTACAGTAATATCAAAGTAATCCATGGCTCTTGTAATATAAAGATAACTATTTGCATCAAATCGATCAACAAAGGAAATGCCTTGATGTCTTAAATAGCTTTCTATCTGAAAATCAGCTTTAAACGAATAATCTAATTCATTTTTATCTTGAAGGTTTCTGCCAAATTTTTGATGAAGCGACTCTTTAGAAAGATAAGATATATGTGCTGCCATCCTTGCAACAGACAATCCTTTGGTAGGCTGTCTATCTGTTCCATAATAGTTTCCAGATTGCCAATCAGGATCGGCCATTATTGATTGTCTCGCTAATTCATTAAGGGCGATATTTTGCGCTGAATGATTTACAGAAGTTGCTATTGGTATTGCTGAGTGAACATATTCAGGAAATTTTGATAGCCATTCAAGCACAAGCATGCCTCCCATAGATCCACCAGTAACACAGAATAGTTTTTTAATTGATAGATAATCAATTAATAACTTCTGTGCTTTCACCATATCAGAAATAGTAATAACAGGAAAATTAAGTCCAAATTCTTTTTGCGTGAGTGGATCAATTTCCTTTGGGCCTGTTGAGCCCATACATCCTCCAATAATATTTGGACAGATTACAAAAAATTTATTTGTATCAATTGATTTATTGGGGCCTACTACATTTGACCACCAGCCTTCTTTTTTTGTAATTGGGTGCTGACTTGCAACATACTGATCTCCAGTTAGAGCATGGCAAATGAGGATTGCATTCGACTTTTGTTCATTCAAATTGCCATAAGTAGTATAGGCAATTTTTACGGGACCTAAGCTCTTGCCACAATCCAAAAGTAATGGCCTCTCTTTACTTGATAATTCAACTATTTTATTCTCTTCCATAAACACTTAATCTTTAAACAAAAAAAAACCGCCCAACAACTAAGCTTGGCGGCAATTCACCTTTTTAGCTGTATTTCTAATGCGCCCGCAAGCTGTACTCAAATCGGCGCAAGTTATTTTTTACATTTTCCCTGAGATATGTCAATTTTGAAGATTAGCTATATTATTTTTTCAAAGATTTCCTTTAAATAATAGCAATATTCACATATCTATAACGGTATCATGAGCGTTACATTAAATAAGATTAAGACATATGAAGGTGGGAAATCTAATATTCCTGGAAAAAAAAATATAATTAAGCTCTCATCTAATGAGTCACCATTTGGTCCTTCAAGAAAAGTTTTAAAAGCAATTAAACAGGCATCAGGAAAAACAAATCGTTATCCAAACGCTGATAGTTTAGAATTAAAGAAAAATATTTGTAAGAGATATAAAGTTCCTACAAAGAACATATTTGTTGGAAATGGATCTGATGAAATTTTGGGACTTCTCTGTCAGCTGTTTTTATCAAAAAATGATGAAGTAATAATTCCAAAACATAGTTTTTTAATGTACGAAATTTACGCATCTATTAATAATGCAAAAATAAAGTATTCAAACGTTAATGATTACTCTTTTATTGTTGATGATATAATAAAAAAAGTTACAAATAAAACTAAAATTATATTTATCGCGCAACCAAATAATCCGACGGGAATATATTTGGATAGAAAGAATTTAAGCAAACTATTAAAAAAAATCCCAAAAAGAATAATGGTTGTAATTGATGCAGCTTATTCAGAATTTATTAATAACTCAGACTATACTGATGGTTTAAACTTAGTGATGAAAAATAGAAATATTATAGTTACTCATACATTTTCAAAAATATATGGCTTAGCTAGTTTACGATTAGGCTGGTGTGCTGCACCTGAAAGAATAATTAATTTATTAGATAGAATAAGAGGTCCATTTAATGTTAATCAAATTGCCCAAGTTGCTGGGTCAGCAGCATTAAGTGATATCAATTATGAAAAAAAAGTAATTAGACATAATACAACTTGGCTAAAAAAGTTTAAAAGTGAATTAGCTAAACTTCCAGTGAAGGTTTATGATAGTCAAGCAAACTTTATATTTATTAAAGTAAGGAATGCAACAAAACTTAATAAATATCTTTTATCTAATGGTATCATTGTTCGAACACTTAATAATTACGAAATTTTTGATTGTTTAAGAATTTCAATTGGTACAACATTGGAAAATAAAAAATTTTTAAATTTAATAAAAAAATTTTTTGAAAATGAGTAAAAAAACAAAAAAATATCTATTTAATAAAGTTCTCATAATTGGAATTGGGTTAATCGGATCTTCAATTGCATTATCATTAAAGAAAAATGGTATTGCTCAAAATATAGTGGGCTTTTCAAAAACTGAGAAAACAAGAAAAATAGCCAAAAAAAAGGGTATTGTTGATGAGACAATTAATAGGATTTCAAATCGTATATCTGAAATGGATTTAATAATAATTTGTTCCCCACTTAGTACATATGAAAAAATATTTAATTTAATTGATCCTCATTTATCAAAAAAAACTATAGTTACTGACGTTGGATCTGCAAAGTCTCGTATCGTTAAGAATTTTCATTCATCTAAGGATAGAGTATTTGACTTTATACCAGCTCACCCCATTGCTGGAACAGAACAAAGTGGACCGAATGCCGGTTTTCATGAGTTATTTATTGATAGATGGTGTATAATCACACCTATTTCTGGAAACAAGAAAAGAAATATAAATACGGTCAAGAAGATGTGGAAATCAATGGGGTCAAATGTAGAAATTATGACACCAGAAAGACATGACCAAACGATGGCCATAACTTCTCATTTACCACATTTGATTGCATACAATATAGTATCAACAGCTGCAGACATTGAAAATGTAACAAAAAGCGATGTAATAAAATATAGCGCTAGTGGGTTTAGAGATTTTACTAGAATTGCAGCGTCAGATCCTACAATGTGGCGCGATGTTTTATTAAGTAACAAAGACTCGTTACTAGAAGTAATTTCAAGATTTTCTGAGGATTTAAGTATGCTTCAAAAAGCAATAAGATGGGAAGACGGTGAGACTCTTTATAAGCTATTTTCTAAAACAAGGAAGATTCGTAACAAAATAATTGATGCCGGTCAGGATGTAAGTGTTCCAGATTTTGGAAGATCAAAGAAAAAATAATATCTTATTTAAATCAAATATATTCATAAATAGAAATATTACTTGATTATTTTTTATATTAAAAGGTAAGTTAAAAATATCTTCATTTGTTTTTAAATCTTTAATCAATATATTTAAATTACCATTTAATACTTTATTATCTAACTTAAGAGCACCCTTCATTTCAATGCTCACATTTTCAGAATTTATTGTTTCTAGCCGAGCCGAATTTACTTTAGTATTTATATCAAAAAGCTGAGGACTATTTTCATTTATTTTAATATGGACCTGATCCAAGTTTGCCAAAAATACATCATTTCCTGAAATCTTTATATTATTAATAGCTGAATTGAGATTGTGAAGATTATTTTGATCAATAAATATTATAGATAAAACTGAATTCATATCTATATCAAATACTAAGTTATCCTTATTCACTAATATTGAAATTAAATTAGATTTTAAAGCAACTTTTGATAAATCAAATGGGTGTATTGAAAGCTGAATAGCTTTGCTCTCTAATAAAATATCATCACTTTTTGAATTTATAATTTCAAATTCATTAATATTAGTTTGAATTTGTGTTGGGAAACCTGAGCTATTTATTGTTTTATAGGAAATGGATTTATTTTCAGCTAATTGAAGAAGTAAATTATTTTTGAAAATATTTGATATTACCAACCAATAGATACCATATGATAAGAGAGCAACAAAAATCAAAATTATGATTGTACGAAAATTTAATATTCTCTCTATATTCATTTAGGATATTCTCTTATTGCTTCCTCCAATAATAAATCTGATGCATCTTCAATTTTATTATAAACTTCCTTACTAAAATCTTCTGAACTCAATCCAGGTTGTATCGGCTTGAGGAATTCAATTATAATTTTTCCTGGATATCTTAAAAAACGTCTGCGAGACCAATAATAGCCAGCATTAATAGCTACAGGTAGACAAGGAACATCTAGCCCACTATAGAGTGCTGTTACTCCATATTTGTAGGGTTTTTTTTCACCAACATAAGTTCTTGTTCCTTCAGGAAAGATAAGCAAGGGCCTTGGATCTAAATCCATGCTCCTTTTTGCACTTTCAACCATTGCTTGAATATTTGTTTGTCCCTTGTTTCTATTAACATAAATAAAATTAGCTTTTTTAAATGCAAGTCCAACAACTGGAATAAGCAATAATTGTTTTTTTGCAATTACACTAGGGTGATCTATTGCATCAAACATAAAACATGCTTCAGCTAGAGATTGATGCTTTGATGCAATTAAATATTTTCTATCTTTTGGAATATTCTCTATTCCTCTATATTCTACTTCTAGGTTTACAATGTATTTAAGATTAATCTTTAAGTGATAAGATTGAAAACTAATTATTTTAAAAATAAAAATTCTTGGAAGAATAAATGTTATCGGTGCGATAATAATACAAATAATTAAAACAATATAAAAAACTACATTTGAAACTAGTGATCGAATAAAAATCATAATCCTATTAAAATACTAGAGCTTGTTCTGATATATTTAATATATTCTATTAATAATTTTTTAAACGATGTTTTTTGTAAATTATCTTTAGCAGGTATAAAAATAACCTTCTTATCTTTGAAAAACCTACTAAATTCGAGTTTTACTCTTGGCAAGTGATAAAAAGATGAAACAATTATAACAGAATCTAATTTATTATTATGTATCCATGTATAGCTTTCTCTCGCATTCTCGAATGTATTAGTCGAGATCATATCTAAATCAATACAGCAATTAAATAGGCTTTTGGAGTCAGGAAACTCAGCAATTATCGATTTTTTACTAATTTTTTTATTAACCCCAGATATTAATAGCTTATTAACAATATTTTCTTTTAGTAATGAGATACCCTTTTGAATTCTGTATTGATCACCTGTTAAAACTATTGCCGCAGTATACTTTGTATTCTTAAGCTCTGTATCTGATTGAGAATATATTTGATACAAATAGTAAGTAAAATAGAAAGAAAATATTAGGATTAATAAAACTATTACTATTATAATTCTTTTATTTTTAATTTTGTCTAGCATCATATATTTATTTGTTTATTCTATAAGTTTATTAACTATTTATCTTTAAAAATATAAATGATTTTATCTTGTTCTTCATGTAGCGCTAAATATT
>JAQWTH010000045.1 GCA_029242795.1 Candidatus Pelagibacterales bacterium
CATTCTGAGATGAATTACTTGCCATGGTAAATATAAAAAACCAAAAATAATACTGAAAATAAGTAGAATAACTTGAGCACTATGAATTTCAGCAAACAAATATAAAAATACACTGAGAATTGTATTTATTGAAAAAATAACAAACCACCCTAGTTCTTCATAGTAGTATAAATTTTCCTCATTAAATAAAATAGCTGACCAAACAAAAAACTGTGAAATACTAACTTGCAAAACCATTATCCAAGACAACAAATCAACAATTAAAAATTGATCATCGTTAATTAATCTAAGGACGTAACTAAATTGATAAATGTAAGCAATCTCAACAAAAGTTACTAAAAAACGCGTCAAAAATATTGATGAAAAAAAAGTATCATGGAGTACAATTTTTTTAGAATAATTGTTTGGAAAAAGACAGCGGTAAGCCGATATTATAAATAGTAATTGTGCAGGAGCTAATAAGTAAACATCAACTGAAGAAAAAGGTTCACCTAGAGTTTTAAAGAAGAGAAATAAATTTATAAAAATTCCTATCTTTAAACTCCACAAGAGATATTTATACATTTGGAAATTTATTATTTATTTTTTTCATCTTCATTGTAATTTCTTGCTATTTTTGCAGCTAAACTAGGCATAAATCTTGACAAATATAGCGCAAATCTTGAAAAGCTGAGTAAGGGTATGACGTAATATTCTCGTTTGTTTTTAACAATTGCATTGATAATCATTTTAGCCGCTACTTCAGCTTTCATTCCTTTTGTATCATGACCACGATCATTGGCGCCATATTCAGACCCATCACCAGTTAAAGCTTTAATGCCGACTTCAGTTTCTACATAACCTGGTGCAACAGTATTAACTTTTATATTATAATCATATACCTCAGCTCTTAGGCCATCCATAAAAGCTTGTAGAGCGTGTTTAGCTGATGCATAAACAGATCTTTTTTTAATTACAAATTTACCGAGCAAACTTGAAACAGATACAATCTGACCTTTCCTTCTTGAAATCATTGAAGGTAAAATACTTTTAGTTAATTTAACGATAGAATAAAAATCAAGTGTCATTACATCTTGATAAACTTTGAAATCTGTTTCTTCAACGCCTGACCACGCAGAAACTCCTGCATTATTAATTAAGATATCTATTTCCCCAATATCTGATTGAACCTTAGAAGAAAAATCGTCAATTTCATCCAGCTTTGAGAGATCAAATGGATAAATTTGAACATTGGCATTGCCACATTTAAGTTTTGTTTCTTCAAGTTGATTATGTCTTCTTGCTGTCAAGATTAGTGTACAATTATGCTTTGATAGCTGTATTGCAAGTTCACGTCCTATACCTGACGATGCTCCTGTAATCCAAATAATTTTTTTATCAAAATAATTCATTGCAAGTAAATAAGGCTATTCAATTTTTAAATGTAGCAATTTTTAGTTTATTAAAATATAAAAAAGAAGATTATTATGAAATTTGTTTCATTTCTATACCAATCAGAAATAAAAATTGGTGCTGTTATTGAGGATGAAGTCGTCGATTTTTCATCATCTAAACTTCCTAAAAATATGATTGATTTTATAAAGCTTGGTGAAAGTGGATTGGACCAAGCGTCGTCAATAATTAAAAAGACAAAAAGAAGGATATCTCTTAATGATGTAAAGTTGATTGCCCCCGTTCCAAAACCAAACAAAATTCTCGCTGTTGGATTAAACTATAAGGCTCACAAAAAAGAAGTTGAAGCGCAGGATAGAGATAAGTTTGGTAAACTTCAGGATGATTACCCCATTATTTTCAATAAACAGAATACATCCGTGACTGGACCTTATGATAATATACATAGACCAAAAGCATCCCATTATCTTGATTATGAAGGAGAGCTTGGATTTATAATTGGAAAAAAATGTAGGCATGTGCCATATGATTATGCTTCTAATGTCATTTATGGATATACGATTGTAAATGATGTAAGTATCAGAGACTGGCAAATGCGTGGGCCCCCAATTACAATGACATTAGGAAAATCTTGGGACACCCATTGTCCTTATGGACCATATATTGTCACTAGTGATGAAGTAGGAAATCCTCATGCATTAAGACTTGAAACGCATGTAAATGGTGATTTAAAACAATCTACTTCAACAAGTGATCTTATATTTAATTGTTTCAGCTTAGTTGAGTACTTGTCGACTGTATTTACCTTAGAGCCAGGAGATTTAATTTCTACTGGTACTCCAGCAGGAGTAGCGATGACAACAAAAGATTGGCTTCAACCTGGAGATGAAGTTAGGGTCTCAATTGAAAAATTAGGAAACATAAATAATATAGTAATTGATGAGCCAGATGATACTATTGCTTACTAAATATAATTTTATTGATAATTAAAAACTATGAGCGATGAGAAAGTATACATGCTAGCTAATCTAAAGATTAACGATAAAGAAACCTACCACATTTATGAAAAAGGTTTTTTTCCAATTCTAAAAAAATATGGTGGTGAATTTGTTACTTATGATGACTCTGTAGAAACTTTTGAAGGATCAACTCCTCTTGAAGGAAGGGCTGTAATCTTTTCGTTCCCCTCACCTGAAAAAGCGAGAGAATGGTTCAATGACCCTGAATACCAAGAGCTTTCAATACATAGAAGGGCTGCTGCAGAACTTAAAAACCTATCAATGATAAAAAGCCTTCCAGCCAGAAAATAGATTAATTTCAATTATTTAGATTATTTATAGTTCTTTATATTTGCTTTAAATTAATAGAAAATACTATGCATGGCAGGGAGATTGGTTAGAAAGTTAGCCGAAAGAGACTGCTACTCTCTCGGTGAAAACGATACTTTAAAAACCACTAGCGAAGCTTTAGCAAAAAATAATTTAGGCGCTATGCCTATACTAGCATCTGGTGGCAAAGTAATTGGAATAATTTCTGAGCGGGATATCGCGAGAAAAATTCACCAAGAAAACTTTAGCGGTGATGAACTGGTCACTAATATTATGACAAAAAAAATAATTTATTGTGATCTTAATATTTCTGTTACTGAACTTATGGAAACTATGACTGAAAAAAAAATAAGACATATGCTTATTATGAGTAATGATGAATTAAAAGGAATTGTGTCAATTGGTGATGTTGTAAATCATTTAATTGAGAATTATAAAGAAGAGAATGAAAATCTAAGAAATTATATTAACAACTCTTAAATTCTATAGCCTCAGAATCTAACATTTCTAAATTTCCAGAAGCAATATCATACCATAAGCCATGAATAGACAGTGTGCCCTCATCAAGTTCATTTTTAATAAAAGGAAACTCGATTAGATTATCGATAGAAATTTTGATACTAGTCTTTTCAAGTTCTTCTATTCTTGATTGATCACTGCTGTGAGTTGATAGTTTACTAAAAGCAGGCTTTAGGACCCTAAGCCACTTATTTACAAAAAATAAATCAGCGTTTTTTTTATTATTTTTACATAAATGATATCCATTTTTAATTCCACCACATCCTGAGTGTCCTAAAATAATAATATGAGATACTTTTAAACTACAAACAGCAAATTCAAGCGCAGCTGCAGTTCCAGTGTTATCACTATCTCGGTCATAAGGTGGAACAAGGTTTGCAATATTACGATGAATAAAAAAATCGCCAGGCTCAGTGTCAAATATTTGAGTTGATTGAACTCTAGAGTCGACACAAGATATGATCATGGCTGAGGGTTTTTGGCCTTCCCCAGACAATTTTTCAAATAAATCTTTCTGTTTTATAAATCCAGATGACTTCCATCCTTTATATTGTGTAATAAGTTTATTTGGTAATGGTTTTATATAATCTGACTTATTTTTATTACTCAAAATATTGTCCGTAGTAATTTATTAATTCTTCAGGTCCAAGTCTTTTCTGTTCCATCGTATCACGATCTCGTACGGTTACAGTTTGATTTTCAAGAGTTTCAAAGTCCACTGTAATACAAATTGGTGTACCAACCTCATCATGCCTTCTATAGCTTTTACCAATATTTCCCGAATTTTCTAATATGACTCTCCCCATACCAAGCATTTGTAATTTATTTTTTAAATCTTTTGCATGGTTTACTAGATCCTCATTATTTCTTTTAAGTGGAATGACTGCTGCTTTAATTGGCGATAAGTGAGGCTTGAGACTTAAGACTACCCTTGTCTTTCCCTCAACTTCTTCTTCATTATAGGCTTCATTTAAGAGTGCAAACACCCCACGTTCAACTCCTGCACTAGGCTCAATACAAAAAGGTATATACCATTCCTTAGTATCTAAATCCTGAACTGCTAATTTCGTAGTTGAATCCTTGTTTTCCATAACTTTAGCCTTAATATTAAATTCAGATTGATTTTTAGAATGAGATCCTAAATCAAAGTCTTGTCTATTCGCTATTCCCTCTAACTCTTCAAATCCATGTGGAAACTTATAGAGTAAATCAGTAGTTGCTTTAGAATAATGAGAAAGATCATCTTCCGGCGCTTCAAATACCTCTATATTTTCCTTTTTAATTCCCTGTTCAAGCCACCAGTCAATTCGAGATTGAACCCAATATTTGAACCATTCTTCATCAGTATCAGGCTTACAAAAAAATTCTAATTCCATTTGCTCAAACTCTCGAACTCTAAAAATAAATTTTCCTGGAGTGATCTCATTCCTAAAACTTTTACCCATCTGTGCAATCCCAAATGGAACCGCTCTATTTGTAGAATCAAGAACATTTTTAAAGTTGGTAAATATTTGCTGGGCAGTTTCTGGTCTTAAATATGCATAGGATGATCCATCATCAACTGGACCAATCGATGTTTTGAACATTAAATTAAAAGGTCTAGCCTCTGTTAAATTTTTAGATCCACAATTTGGACATATACCATCTGTTAATTGATCCTCTCTCCATCTACTTTTACAATCCTTGCAGTCGGATAATGGATCGGTGAATGTGTCCTCATGTCCTGAATATTTTAAAACATTTGGAGACGTTAAAAGGGATGCATCAAGTCCTTCAACATCATCTCGTTGCCAGACCATCGCTTTCCACCATGCTTGTTTTAAATTATTTTTAAGTTCGACTCCCATTGGTCCAAAAGAATATAGTCCTTTTTGACCACCATAAATTTCATCTGATTGAAAAATAAAACCTCTACGCTTACAAAGGGCAACAAGATCCTCCATTGAGTTAGAGGCCATATCGTCCCCAGTATGAACTTTCTTTAATTGTCTCTTCGAGGTCTCCAACTAAATTCAGTTGTGATGACTTACCACCAATTAATCCTTTAATAAAAGATTTTTTAGATTCAATATTTCTAATTTTAAGTTTTTTCCCATAAGTCTTTTTTAAATAAGCATCAATATCATCATTACTGTCTACCAATCCTAGTTCTTTTGCTTGTTCGCCTGTCCAAAACTCACCGTTGAATACTTTCCTTGGTTCTATTTTTTTCTTTCTGCTCTTTTTTACTAAGTCTTTAAAGTTTTCAAATATACTGTCTTGAACTTTTATTAACTTATCGACATCTTTTTTGGAAACATCCTCAAAAGGATCAAGAAAAGATTTTCTATCACCTTTGGTAAAAACTCTTCTTTTAATTCCAATTTTATCAATAAGTTTCTTGAACCCGAATGATGCGCTTATTACGCCTATTGATCCAACAATAGAGCTCTTATTAGCAAACAACTTATCGCCTGCACACATCAGCATATATCCACCTGATGCAGCTACATCTTCAGCTACCGTAATTACCTCAGCATTATTTTCTTTCGCACATGTTCTAATTTTTTTATAAATTAATTCTGACTGTACTGGTGAGCCTCCAGGTGAATTAATATTAATTATAACTACGTGTGGCTTTTTAAAAGTAAAAGCACGCTCTATAATTTTATTAGTGTTATCAAAAGTTAGGCCCTTTTGAAACCGGCCTAAATCACCAATTACCCCTCTAAGATTTACTACATTAATTCTTTTTTTTGAGCTGAACATATATATATAAATATATTACCTAATTAACACCAATAACGTAGTATTTATAGAAAGTTTATTATAAGTAAATTCAAAAATTTAGACATGAATAAAAAAGATAAGAAAAATACTGATTTATTAACAATTAATAGACTCTTTAAGAGTCTCTCCCAATCAATAAGAAAAGTTGATAATCAAATAAAACAAAATATACAAGACGAAGAAAGACTAATCACTCTTGCTGCTAGTCATCTTATAGATGCAGAAGGAAAAAAACTTAGACCCGTTCTCACTCTTTTATTTTCAAGATTACTAAAATATAGAGGTAAGGCACAATATAATTTAGCTGTATGTATTGAGTTTATACATAATGCAACTCTATTGCATGATGATGTAATTGATGGTGGCAAACTAAGACGAGGGGAAAAAAGTGCTAATCTTATCTGGGGCAATAAGATCAGCGTTCTTGTAGGGGATTATCTTTTAAGCAAGGCATTCAAGCTTATGGTTGCTGATAAATCTATAAAAGTGCTTCAGATATTATCAGAAACATCGTTAATTCTTGCTCGTGGCCAGATTCAAGATGTAAACAATTTATACAAGATTGATCTTAGTGAAAAAAAATACCTTTCAATAATTAATTCCAAAACAGCAGAGCTTTTTAGAGTTTCATGTTATCTTCCAAGCATTATTTCTAATCAACCCAAAAACATACAAAAATCTCTAAATAGCTTTGGTTATCATTTTGGTATGTCATTTCAATTATCTGATGACATCCTTGATTATTTTGGAAAAAGCAAAAAGCTGGGAAAAATAATTGGTAAAGATTTTTATGAAGGTAAGGTCACTTATCCTATTATTCACGCTTATAGAAACACATCTTCTTTGAATCAAAAAAGGCTTAAAAAGTTTTTTTTGAAGAAAAAAAGATCAAAAAAGGACTTTATTGATACTCTTTCAATCATGGAAAGTTGTAACACTCATGTTGAATCAATAAAATTTTTAAATAAATATCTTAAAAAAGCCAAATCAGCAGTTTTAAAATTTGAAGGTTCTAGAGATAAAGTGTATCTTGATGCATTAGTAGAATATTTGCATATTAGAGATAAGTAATGTCATCAAATACATTTGGTAAACTTTTTAGATTTACAACCTGGGGAGAGTCTCATGGTCCTGCAATTGGCTGTGTTATAGACGGATGTCCCCCAAATATTCAACTAAATGAAAAAGATATTCAAAAATTTCTAGATAAAAGAAAACCAGGCACCTCTAAATTTGTTACCCAAAGAAAAGAAGATGATAAAGTTTTGATTTTATCTGGTGTATTTAATGGAAAAACAACAGGAACTCCTATTTCACTCATCATATGGAATAAAGATCAAAGGTCAAAGGACTATGGTGATATAAAAAGTAAATTTAGACCTGGTCATGCAGATTTGACTTATTTTTTAAAATATCAAAATAGAGATTACCGTGGTGGAGGAAGATCTTCAGCAAGAGAAACAGCATGTAGAGTTGCTGCTGGTGCTATAGCAAGAAAGGTCATTAAGCATTTAACTAAAAAAGAAATCTTAATACATGGTGCGGTTGTTCAGGTTGGAGAAATAGCTATTAATCCAAGAAACTTTGATTGGAAAAGTACAAATAAAAATCCATTTTTTTGCCCAGATAAAAAGATAATTCCAATTTGGGAAGAGTATTTAGATACGATTAGAAAAAAAGGCTTATCCGTTGGTGCAAAAATTTTTGTTGAAGCTAAAAATGTTCCTGCGGGTCTTGGTGAGCCTGTTTATAGTAAACTTGATTCAGATCTTGCCTCAGCTATGATAAGTATCAATGCTGTCAAAGGAGTAGAGATTGGTCTTGGAAATGATTCTGTTGATATCACTGGAGCTGAAAATTCTGATGAACTCAGAGTAAATAAAAGTAAAAAGATTATTTTTTCATCAAATAATTCTGGAGGGATACTGGGTGGTATTTCATCAGGACAAGATATTCAATTATCTGTTGCTATAAAGCCCACCTCATCAATTTTAAAATCACAAAAGACCATAAATGATAAGTATAAAAATACTACTATATCTACTCGAGGCAGGCATGATCCATGCGTTGGGATTAGAGCTGTTCCAATAGTGGAAGCAATGACAGCTTGTGTATTAGCTGATCATTTAATGAGAAATAAAGCACAGTGTGGTTAAACAATTAAATTCCTTACATAATCAATCATCTGAAAACTTTCACTTCTCTTAAAGTTCAGGTTATTCATTATATTAATACCTTTTTTGTAAAGACTTTCTTTTCTAACCATATACATTTTTGTGTCTTTCTTATTCATTTTTGGAAAATCAGAAAAATCATCATTTATTTGAAAAATTTCTCCAATAACCATACCCAATTGATACATTCTTTTTTGTGTTGTTTTAGATTTAGACGAGGCAATTGCAACAGATTGACAACAAAACGCCATTAACATTCCAGTTTTATATTTATTAATTTCTAGCCTTTTTTTCATATTATATTTTTTCATTGATAGATCTTGATATTGCCCCTTAAGCAACCCTTCTTCACCAGAAATAAATGTTAGCTCTTTCACTAAGTTAGACCTTATATCATTTTTAATTTTGAAAGATTTAGAAACGAGAAGTTCGAATGCCTTAGTTAGTAAAGCGTTGCCTGCCAAAATAGCCGTATATTCATTAAACTTATAATGGGTTGTTCTTTTACCCCTTCTATATTTATCGTTATCCATTGCTGGAAGATCATCATGCGCTAATGAATAATTGTGTAATAATTCAACTGTGCCTGATAGGTGCATAATAATATTGAGTGACAATTTAAATTCTTTAGCCATAACGGACACAAGGTAGGGCCTGAATCTTTTACCGCCAGAAAATACTGAATAATGAATAGCTCTATCTAAATTATTTTTTTTTGATAAAATTTTTTTTGATAAAAAGAATTCAAATTTTTTATTGAATGTCTCAATATTTTTTAATGTCTCCATTGGAGCTATTATTTTGTTTTTTTTGAAATTTTGCCTTCACTAGATACTTGAATTTCTTCAAGCTTCATAACTGCTTCATCTAATTTTTTCTGACAGTGAGCTCTGATTTGGGAACCTCTTGTATAGTATTGAATTGATTTATCCAAATCTATATTTCCACTCTCTAAATTGTCAACAATTTCTTCTAGTTCTGCCATAGCATCTTCAAATGATAACTTCTTAATGTCGTTAGGAATTTCAGTCATTATTTTGTAATACTTTTAAATGAGTAATCATAGATTGTTCAAGGGCATGAATATCATAGCCACCTTCTAGCATAGATACGATCTTACCTTCACAATACTGATTTGCAAGTCCCTTTAATTTCTTTGTAATTATTTCAAAATCTTTTTCAATTAAATTCAGATTTGCCAATGGATCTGCAGTGTGAGCATCAAACCCTGCAGACAATATAATAAAATCTGGTTTTTGCGCATCTAGTCCTTGCATTATTCTTTGATCAAAAATTTCTTGATAAATCTCAGACCCAGTTCCTGCTTTTAACGGGACATTAATTATATTTCCACAACCAGTTTCATTAGTATCTCCTGTACCGGGATATAATGGGTACTGATGAGTAGAATAATAATGAACTTTTGAATTATCATAAAAAATATCTTGAGTGCCATTTCCGTGATGAACATCAAAATCAATAATTGCAATATTTTCAAAATTATAGGTATTGATCAGATAATGAGCTAATATTGCAACATTATTAAATACGCAAAACCCCATGGATCTATCATAACAGGCATGATGACCTGGTGGCCTGACAATACAAAATGAATTTTTAGCTTGCCCATTCATTATCATATCTGCGGCATCTATTCCTGAACCAGCAGCTTTTAATGTTGCCAATTTTGACTCTTTCGAAACAGGGGTTTCTTGATCAAGGTATACAATTTCCTCATTATTTGGAAATCGAAGGAGCGTCTCTGCAACAAAGTCTTTTGCATGAGCTTCATTAACAAGCTTTATATCAATTTCATTAGGCTCATAAATTGATATATTTTTAAAATCTTCTTTTTTGATTAATTCGAGTATATTCTCAACGCGTGATGAACATTCAGGATTATTAAGACTTGAAACGTGTCCTTTAAAACTATTATCATAAAACACAGATGTAATTGACATAAAAATGCTAAATAAAATAAAAAAATATAGTAACGATACTATTCAATTGGCAAGTAGAAGTCTACAAAATGGTGAGGTAATAGTTATGCCCACTGATACTGTATATGGCCTTGCAGCTCTTGCAGAAAATGAGTCCGCAGTAAAAAAAATATTTAAGATTAAAAATAGACCTAAAACAATGCCATTGATTATTTTTGTTCGATCTTTGGAAGAAGCAAAAAAAATAGCTGAATTTAATGAGCTAGACATCATTTTAGCCAAGAATTTTTGGCCAGGTCCGCTAACTTTGATTTTAAATAAGAGGAAGAAAAAAATTTATAATGGCGATAAAAGACTTTCAAAAATAGGAGTAAGAATTCCTAAAAATAATGCTATTTTAAACCTTCTTAATTATATAAAAAAGCCTTTAGCTACAACAAGTGCTAATCTCCATAAAGAAAGAAATGAAAGAAGTATTAAAAACCTCAAAATACTATCGAATAAAGATCTGAAAACTGCAATCTTTAGCAATGAAAAAATGACCTTCAGAGAGTCTACTCTTGTTGCAACATACAATAATGAAGTTAAAATATTAAGGAACGGACAATTAAATAAGTCACAAATACGAAAGGTTATAAAATCTCATGGCTATTCGCACAAAATTAAATGAATTGTTAAAGGTTGATCATCCAATTATGCTCGCTGGGATGGCTGGAGTTGCATACAGTGAAGTATGCGCTGCTGTGAGTAATGCAGGAGGATATGGAACTTTAGGTGCTGCAAATATGTCTATTGATGAAATTAAAAGTGAAGCAAAGAAGGTAAGAGACTTAACAGATAAACCTTTTGGCATTGATTTATTATCACCTGTTCCTGATCAACTTGAAAAAGGTGTCGATGCAATAATAGAAAGTGATGCATCTTCTTTCATTGCTGGACTAGGAGTTCCGTTTCCAATCATTGAAAAACTTCATAACGCTGGCTTGTTGGTCATAAGTATGTGTGGAACCGTTAATCATGCAAAAAAAGCAGAGCAAGCTGGTTGTGATATTGTAGTCGCTCAAGGGACTGAAGGTGGAGGGCACACTGGTAAGATTGGAACAATGGCATTAGTGCCCCAAGTAGTTGATGCTGTTAAAATTCCAGTAGTAGCGGCAGGATCAATTATTGATGGTCGAGGATTGGCTGCAGCTCTTGCTTTTGGAGCAGTTGGGGTTTGGGTTGGAACAAGATTTATTATGTCAGCTGAAGCGCATGCACATCAAGATGCAAAAAATCATATGTTAGATGCAAGCATTGAAGATACAATTGTTACTCGATCTTACACTGGCAAACCTTGTCGATGTATTCAAAATGATAGAATAAAAAGATTTGAAGACAATCCAGACCAAATTCAAAAATTCCCTCTACAATACATGCAAACAATTCAAGATAATGTTTTTGGAACTATTGGGGGAAAAATAAAGGAAATAAATGTTAATGAAGACTGCTTACCTAGTGGACAAGGTATAGGAGGCATAAATGACATATTGTCATCTAAACAAATAGTAGACAATATGATAAATCAAGCATCTGGTATACTAACTAGTGGTAATAATTTTATTTTTGACTAAGCATCTACAAATGCATTAAAAGAAAAACATCTTCTTTCACCTTCACCTCTAAAAGGGTGAACTTCGTGCATTAAAAAAGCAGGAAAAATATAAAAATCACCTACTTTTGGCTTAAACGTTTCTCGATGTTTTACTAGTGGTGGGCTATTTCTTGGCAAAGAGACTCTTCCATCAAAGAATGAAATTAGGCCAGCTAAGTCTTTTTCTTTATTATTTTTAATTGATGATGGAACTTTAAGATACCCTACTCCACTAATATTTCCTCGATGTAGATGGGGTGGATTAAAGTCACCAGCGTATTGACTTACTACCCATACTTTATCAATCCTTATTTTTTTTACTTTAATACTTAGGGTTTTTCTATAATAATCTTTAATTGATTTTTTAATTATATTTTCAATTCCAGATTTGAGAACTTTCTGAGGTACTCTAAATTGCTGTTTCATGCTCCCAATCAATTGACTATCAAAGTCATATTTTTTTGTTAGATTTTTGCTACCAACTACTTTTTCTGAAAAACTATTTAACTTATTTACAGTAGTTTTTGTTAACTTTGTTATTCCAATTGTTGGACCAAATGGTTTAATTACTTTCATAAATTTCCTCTATGGTGCGCCCGGAAGGACTTGAACCCTCAACCCTCAGATCCGAAGTCTGATGCTCTATCCAATTGAGCTACGGACGCAAATATATTATAATTTGAGATAACATGCTTTTATTAAAGATACTAGAAAAATTGGGAAGAATGAAGGTTGTGATGGACAGAGGTCCTTCACATGAAGACTATCATTTAGCAAAACCTTGGACTAAAAGGTATTATTTGATTTTTAGACACCGCCCCAAGTGGTTTCCTTTTAATATTTTGATACATCATATTTTAGATAATGATCATGGAGTAGGACTTCATAATCATCAATTTCCATTTATTACAATAATCATTAAAGGAGGCTATTGGGAAACAAATAGTCAAGGAGAAAAAACTTGGAGAAAAAAAGGCTATATTGGATACAGAAGTGCAAATACTCTTCATAGAGTTGATCTCGAACCTGGCATAAAACCTGTTACTATTTTTTTTGCAGGGCCATATGGTTTAAGAAAAGGAGAAAGAAGTAAGTATGGCGAGTTAGGAAATTAATTTTCGTAAATCTGACCTAAATTTTGTATCTTTCTTTAATTCATATTCTCTCTTCATGGCTTCAGACTTAGAATTTAATTCTTCTTTATAAAGAAGTTTCCATTTATATCCCCTTGTTGACTTAGCCCCCTTAGAACTGTTATGAGCTTTTAATCGCTTTTCGACATCGTTTGTCCACCCAACATAAGTTTTATGAATTGATGTATTTGTTCCAATTACATAAACAAAAAATCTCATTTGTAAAAGTTTATATTGAAATCATCGAATAATAAAATATAGTATTTTTAAATAAAATCGGAGACATCATATGAGAGTTACTCTTACAGTTTTAGCCATCAGTTTCATGATTACTGCTTGCACAACAATCCAGGGCATTAATGAGACTATTAAAGGTGATGGCGTTCCTTATATTCCAGGAATTTAACAATTCATGTCTACCTCTCAATCTGAGGTAGACATAAATCTTTGTAATATTCTGCAACGATTCTTAATTTCATAACGGCTTACTAATTGAATAATATATTTCTATGGTAAGAGTTCAAATATCTGGTACAGGGCTGTTTACACCAAAGGAATCAATTTCTAACGAAGAGCTTGTAAGTTCATTCAATAAATTTGTTGATGAATATAATGAGTTAAATAAAGAAAGTATTCAAAAGGGTGAAGTAAGTGCTCTTGAAAAATCCAATGCAGATTTTATTGAAAAAGCATCTGGTGTAAAGTCAAGATACGTCCAAGATAAATCTGGAATACTCGATACTTCTTTTATGAGGCCAAAACTAAGAGAGAGAAGTGAAAATGAGCTTTCTAATTTAGCAGAAATAGGATCAATAGCAGCAAGAGATGCAATTTCAAATGCAAAAATAGATCCTGATAATATTGACGCAGTGATTGTTGCATGTTCAAACTTAGAGAGACCATATCCAGCAATTGCTATTGAAATCCAAAATGAATTAGGAATAAAGGGATTTGCCTATGATATGAATGTTGCCTGTTCATCAGCAACATTTGGAATTCAAAACATATACGACATGATCAAAAGTGGATCAATTCGCTCAGCCGTAATGATAAATCCTGAGATGTGCAGTGGTCATTTAAATTTTAAAGATAGAGATTGTCATTTTATCTTTGGAGATGTTGCAACTGCTGTTGTTTTAGAAGAACTTAAAGAAGAACAAGTGTCTGATAATTGTTATGAAGTTCTTGGAACTAAACTTCTGACTGAATTTTCAAATAATATCAGAAATAATTATGGATTTCTTAATAATTCATCTCCTGAAGGTATTGGTAAAGCTGATAAATTATTTCATCAAAATGGAAGAAAAGTATTTAAGGAAGTAGTGCCTAAAGTTGCAAGCCTTATAAAGGATCATTTAGAATCTCATAATATTGATATTAATAATATTAAAGGCATGTATTTGCACCAGGCAAATGAAAGCATGAATAAATTAATCTCTAAATATCTTTTAGGTTTTGAAGCTGATCAGAGTCTTGCCCCTATTGTACTTGATGAATATGCCAATACAAGTTCAGCTGGTTCAATTATTGCATTTCATAAAAATAATGAAAATCTATCAAGAATGACTTAGCAATAATATGCTCTTTTGGCGCAGGATACTCTATTGGAAATGTAATTGTAAAAAAAATTGCCTAATAATTCGGCTCTTTTGAAAATAATCTTCTAACCATTGGCTCAAAATGTTCTAGTGAGTAAGACTTATAATCTGGATCAAAAGATTTCTGATCCCATTTTTCACAAAAATCCACTGTATCTTGATAATAAGGATGATCCTGAAATTGATCTCTTACATTACGATCTCTTCCAACGTGGTGAGCGTAATAATACTCCTGAAACATTCCATGATGTAAAATGATCCAATAGATTTTTTCAGAAACGTAAGGCCTTAATATGGCTGCAACTAATTGACTATGATTGTTTGGAGCTAAGCTATCACCAATATCGTGTATTAAAGTTGCTACAATCATTTCTTCATCTGCGCCATCTTTCTCAGCCCTAGTCGCAGATTGCAACGAGTGCTCTAATCGTGAAACCTTATATCCGTCCAATGACTCTCCTAAGTTTTTTAGCTCTTGCAAAATACGGTCTGGTAAACCACTTACAAACTCATGCTCATATTTAGTCAATAATTCATAATCGGCTTTTGTACCGTTTTTCATCTCAGTAAAGCTTACTTTTTTTAAATTTTCATCCATGAGCTAGCAACTTATATTTACTTTCTGCAGAGTCATGGTCAATATAAAGTCCTTGTAACCATCGACTGCCTTCTGATGTATTATAACTTGTTCTACCATGCAATGTTCTATAATTATTCATTATTAAAAGTGATCCCGGATCAAGATGAAATTTTAGCACATATTTATCTGAGTTGATCATTTCGTGCATTAATCTCTTAGACTCGTAGAATTTCTCTAACTGGTCTGGTTGTTGATAGAATACAAAATCAAGGCGATTACTGTATTTTATTTGCTTAAGCTCTCCTCTCTCACTCAGTTTAATTATTTTGCCTGTTTTTTCCAATACAGCATCTTTATCTTTGAATTTAAAATTAATTAGAGTTTTAGATAATGTTTCAAACACTTCTGGATTCTTATCTTTTAGATCTGACGCGACTTTAAATCCATCAACAACTGTTGAGTCTCCTCCCTCACAACTATTTTCAATACAAAAAAGGAATTGAATTGAAGGAACTGGCTTTCTATAAGGGTTATCTGTGTGCGATTCTAGTTCAATTGATGTATATGCTAAATCATTAGGCTGTTTCTGGGAAACTACGTTAAATAACTTTCCAAAATTAGTTTCTCTAATATATCCAATTTTATTTGCAAAATTAATGATTTCTCCATCTTTAGGGTCTAAGCCTGAAACTAATACAAATCCATATTGGTGATAATAATGAAGGATCTTTAATAATTGATTATGTTCATTTTCATCATAATTAAATTCAAAATTTTTTAATTCTATGTTTGAATTATCCCATAAGATTTTTTCAGGCAACCCTTTTGATCTTTGTAATTCTTTTGACAATGATTTTAAGCAATACTCAGCTGTGTGATCATCAGAAAACTTAATTCTAACTTTTTCTTTATTGATATGGGTAAGATCACTGATTTTTAAATCAACGGGTAGTTTTTCAGGATCATAGAGTCTCTGTAAAGAATTTTGATCAACCATATTTTCTTCATTTGATCTTTCTCTTATCCAGAGTGGGTGTAAATTATAGACTGAGCCTTCAATTTCTATTCTTACTTCATTTTGATCATAATCTATTTTCATAACAAAAATATAATCCTATTTTTTCAATTCTTCAATATTCTGATATTGACTTAGACATTCAGGATTTGCTAAAGCCTCCAGATTCTTGATTTTAATATTATTAATTGTATCTCGTACAGATAACTCAGATATTTTGCCACTTCTTGTTCTTGGGATATCTGTTACTAAAATGATTTTTGATGGAACGTGCCGTATGGATGTAGCCTCTTTAATTTTCTTTTCTATTCTACTTATTAATGACTGATCTAATTTAAAATTACTATTTAGAGTTACAAACAATATAATTCGTACATCATCATTCCAAATCTGACCTACAACTACTGATTCATTTATTTCTTCAAAAGACTCAACAACTCTATATATTTCAGCTGTTCCAATTCTAATTCCACCTGGATTAAGAGTTGCATCTGATCTTCCATAAATAACTATACCACTATTAATGGTGTATTGTGCAAAATCACCTTGAGACCAAATATTTTCAAAAGTTGAAAAATAAGATGTAATATATTTTTTCTTGTTCGGGTCATTCCAAAAACCAATTGGCATACTTGGAATAATAGACTTACATACTAACTCTCCTTTATCCTTTGTTGTGTTACCATTTTCATCAAATATATCAGTATCTACACCAAGACATTTTACTTGTATTTCTCCTGGATAAACTGGAAGATTTGGATTTCCTGCAACAAAACATGACACTATATCAGTGCCGCCACTTATTGATGCTAGGTGAACATCTTCTTTAATAGACTTATAGACATATTTAAAACAATCACTTGATAATGGAGAGCCTGTAGAAAGAATACATTTTAAACTTTCTAGAAAAAAGTTGTCTTTTATAGAAATTTGAAAATTTCTTAGTGCATCAATATATTTTGCACTTACCCCAAAAATATCTAATTTTTCTTCCTCTACAATTTTGAAAAGTGAGTCTTTCTCAGGAAAAAAAGGAGATCCATCGTACAATAGTATTGATGCATTTGAAGATAATGCTGTTATTAACCAATTCCACATCATCCAGCCACAGGTAGTAAAGTAAAATATTTTATCATTTTTCTTTAAATCGCAATGTAACTGTTGTTCTTTCATATGTTGTATTAATGGTCCACCAGTATTATGAATAATGCACTTTGGCTTTCCTGTAGTTCCACTAGAATATAAAATATACATTGGGTCGTTAAAATAATTCTTTTCAAACAAAATCTCTTTATTTAAATCTTTGTTAGAAAAAATTGTTTCCAGATCAATATCAAAATTATTTGTTGTTACATTCATTTCAGGGTAGTTCATTAAAAATTTATGTTTTATTGATTCTAGACGTCTCATTACTTCAATATTTTTTTCTGAAATATCAATAAATTTTCCTCCATAGTGATAAGAATTAGTAAACATTATTGCTACAGGCTCAATCTGTGAGAACCTATCCAAGATTGCATCGATACCAAAATCAGGTGAGCAACTACTCCAAATTGCTCCTAATGAATTTACAGCTAAGAAACTAATAATTGTATTAGGTGTATTTGCCGCTACAGCTACGATACGATCATTTTTTTTGATGCCAATAGATTTTAAATAATTACTTAGTTTGCCAACTTTTTCTTGAATTTCAGTCTTGCTTAATACTTGTCTTATGCCTAATTCATTTCTAAAAATAATTGGCTCATCATTAAGAGATAACAAAATATTTTCTGCATAATTAATCTCTAGATTTTGGAAAAATGACTGATCATATATCTTATCTTTAAAATTAATATTTAGTTGATGTGATCCTCCAGTCTTAATATCTAAAAAATCAATTAATTTAGGCCAAAATTTAGAGCTTTCTTTAATACTCCAATTCCACAGTTCCTCATAGTTATTCTTAAAATCAAGACCATCTTTACTTACTAAAAAATTATAAAAATTATAAAGATTTGACTCCTCTAATCTACTTTTCGAGGGTTTCCAGAGTGGCTTTTCCATGTTTTTCTATCTTGCTTTAATTAGTAAATCACCTTTATAGTAAGCTATTAAATAACTCTTAAAAATAAAAAAATATATATGAATAAAAATGTAATAATTTCATGCGCCGTTACTGGATCTGGAGATACAGTAGACAAGCACCCTGCTATTCCTGTAACTCCAAAACAGATTGCTGATGCTGCAATTGAAGCTGCGTCTGCAGGAGCTGCAATTGCCCATATGCATGTAAGAGATCTAGAAACTGGAAAAGGTTGCCGTGATGATGAACTATACAAGGAAGTTGTAAGTAGAATTAAAGAATCCGGAACTGATGTAATTATTAATTTAACTAGTGGTATGGGTGGAGATATTGAAATAGGCCCAGAAGATGATCTAATGAAATTTGGACCAAATACTGATTTTGTCAATGCATTAGAAAGATTAAGTCATGTAGAAAAAATATTACCAGATATATGTTCATTAGACTGTGGAACGTTAAATTTTGGTGATGGAAATATGATATATGTCTCTACCCCTGAACAATTACGTCTTGGTGCAAAAAGAATTCAAGAGCTTGGTGTAAAACCAGAGTTAGAAATATTTGATACTGGCCATATGTGGTTTGCAAATAAAATGCATGAAGAAGGATTGTTAGATGATCCTGCTTTGTTTCAAATATGTCTTGGTATACCTTATGGAGCACCAGCTAATACTTCATCGATGAAAAATATGGTTGATATGTTGCCTCCTGGAAGCAATTGGGCTGCATTTGGAATTGGTG
>JAQWTH010000008.1 GCA_029242795.1 Candidatus Pelagibacterales bacterium
GGATCAATTTCAGATAATTCTCTAGCTACAATTTTTACGATAGTTTTTGCAATCCCAGGATCAAGCCAAAAATGCATATCGTATTCGCCATGAGCGTGCCCATGATCATCATTGCCCTCATGTTCATCAGCATGCTCTTCATGTTCGTCATGACTACCAAAAATATTTTTCTCTCTAAATTTCAATAGTTCGATTTCATCAGAATTCATCAATGCAATATGTCTTGAATTCTTTGCTATGGACTGAAGAGGAGTTTCTAAAAAAGACTCTAAATCTTCCCCAATCCAAAAAACAATATCAGCTTCTTGCAACATCGTTGCGTGAGAAGGCTTAAGTTGAAAAGTATGAGGTGAAGAACTACCATCTACAAGTAAATCGGGGGTACCAACACCATCCATCACATAACTAATCAATGAATGCAGTGGCTTAATTGAAGCAATAACCTTTGTATCTGCATTAGCATAAGACATAAATGATAATAGTGAGATAATTGATAATATAAGTCCAAATTTTTGATGTAATTTCATAGATCTGTTGCTTTCATTGATTAATTAGCATAGTGTTATATTATAACATAAAATATTTAGCAAGTTTTATTTATGATTGAAAATAATATTTTAGTAAAATTATCCAATGCCGGTATCATGAAAGATAATAAATGGCTTGTTCAAGATGTTGATTTAGAAATTAATAAAGGTCAGATTGTTACACTCATTGGCCCAAATGGTTCTGGTAAGACAACAACTGCAAAAATAGCTCTTGGTTTATATAAGAACATAGAGGGAAAAGTTGAGAGATTTACCAAGAATATTTCATATGTTCCTCAAAAAGTATCTATTGATTGGACGTTACCCCTTAGAGTTGTTGACTTTATGGTTTTAACTCAAGATTTAAAGTCAAAAGATATAACAGATGCTCTAAATCTTACTGGAGTGGAACATCTAATGAATAGTAATCTCAGAGATTTGTCTGGCGGTGAATTTCAAAGAGTTTTATTGGCACGTGCCATCGCTAAGAAACCTGAACTTTTGGTGCTTGATGAGCCTGTTCAAGGAGTTGATTTTAATGGAGAAGTTGCTTTGTATTCTCTAATTAAAAAAATTTCTGAAGCGATAAAATGTGGAATTCTTCTTATTTCACATGATCTTCATGTTGTTATGTCTGCTACAGACTATGTCGTATGTCTAAATGGTCATGTTTGTTGTAGTGGTACGCCCATAGACGTTGCCAAAAGTGATCACTACAGAGAATTATTTGGAGAAAAATCATCTCAGCTATTATCGATTTATGAACATAATCATGATCATGTTCATTCTACAGATGGCGATATTGTGAAAGATGCAAAATAAATATGCTTGATGATTCTTTAATTAGAGCACTAATTGCAGGCATTGGAATTGCTTTAGTTGCAGGACCACTTGGTTGTTTTGTTGTTTGGAAACGCTTGTCATTTTTCGGTGACACATTGGCTCACTCAGCATTATTAGGCGTGCTACTGTCAATATCATTTGATATAAATGTTTCTTTCACCATTTTTGCTGTCTCATCGTTAGTAGCACTACTTTTATTAAGACTTGAGAAGTCGACTAATCTGGCTGGCGATGCTTTACTTGGCTTAATATCTCACTCATCTCTAGCAGTTGGATTACTGATATTGGGATTCTTATCATTCATCAGGTTTGACATAATGGGAATTTTATTTGGAGACATTCTTTCAGTAAATACCAATGACTTACTAGTCGTTTGGATTGGGGGAGCGCTGATACTTATTGTGTTGAGATATATTTGGAAACCTTTATTTGCTTCAACGGTAAATTTTGACCTGGCTGAAGCTGAAGGTATGAAGCCTGAAAGAGTGAATGCGATATTTACAATCTTACTCGCAGCCCTAATTGCTATTTCTATTAAAATGGTAGGAGTATTGCTTATTACTGGATTGTTAATAATTCCAACTGCAATGGCTCGTAATCTCTCAAATAATCCCAAACAAATGGTCATATTATCTGTTGTTGGTGGGCTATTATCAGTGTTCATTGGATTATACGCGTCTTTTGAAATAAACACCGCTTCTGGTCCAAGTATTGTATCGGTTGCATTGATATTATTTATCTTGTCATTAATTAAACTTCAGAAGAAAAACTAATATGAATAAAAAAAATAAATCTTTATCAAAAAATCAAAAATTAGTTTTAGATTTCATCCAAGGAAATAAAAAACCAGTTAAAGCTTATTCTATATTATCAAATGTTCAGAAAAAAGGGATCAATGCTCCCCCACAAGTTTATAGAGCCTTGGATAAATTAATTGAGATGGGTAAAATTCACAAGATTGAAAGTCAGAACTCATTTGTTGCATGTAGCACATCTGATTGCGAAACTCCTCATGCCATTGCTTTTTCTATTTGTAATAATTGCGATGAGGTTTCAGAAATTAATGACTCAAAACTTTTTAAATATTTATTAGATTTTAGAGATAGTAATGGAGTGAAATTTGCTGGCTATAATCTTGAGTTTTTTGGGATCTGTAAATCTTGTGAACAAATTCAGAAAGTATAAATATAAATATTAATTTTTAACGGGAGAACATTATGAAATTTATCTTAACAATATTAATTTTTTTCAACTTTTCAATTACTAAAGTTTATGCCGAAGAGACTCGTCAAGTAGATAAGCATGAACATGGATTAGGTGAGCTTAATATTGCAACAGAAGGAGATGTGATTGAGTTTGAGTTTATGATCCCTGGGGCAGATATTGTAGGTTTTGAATATGTTGCCAAGAGTGATGCTGATATTGCTGGCATCAAAAAAGCCCTTCAGACTTTTGAAAACTATGAAAATATTTTTACACTACCAACAAATAGTCGTTGTCAGCTTACAGAAAAGCAAGTTGCCCTGAAAGAAGATGAAGATGACCATGACGAACACGAAGAGCATGATGACCATGACGAACACGAAGAGCATGATGACCATGACGAACACGAAGAGCATGATGACCATGACGAGCATGATGACCATGACGAACACGAAGGGCATGACGAACATGCTGAAGAAAATCATAATGAGTTTTATGCTAAGTATTCGTTTGAATGCGGTGACACTAAAGCCATCAATAAAGTAGAATTTCCCTATTTTTCAACATTTCCAAATTCTGGAGAGTTGGAAGTTCAGTTTATTTCTAGTATAGGATCTGTTAGCTTTGAAGTTGAAGCAGAAGAACCTTCTATAAATATTGATGGAAAAATCTAATTTGAATGCAGATACAATACGAATTAATTCAGTAAAGTTTCATTGGTCTAATAAAAATGACTTTAAGATCTATGTTCCTGAATTTAATGTAGCAAGAGGTGAAAAAGTATTACTTCTAGGTGAAAGTGGGTCCGGTAAAACAACTTTACTCTCACTTATATGTGGTTTTTTAAATCCAATTTCTGGCGATATTTTTTTAAACGATGAGCCTATTAATAATTTATCAGCTAGAAAAAAAGATCAGTATAGGTGTGACAACATTGGGATCATATTCCAACAATTTAATCTTCTACCGTATGCTAAAGTAATTGATAATATCTTGCTACCTCTTTACTTTTCAAAGACAAGAGTTGAAAATATAAAAGATCAAAAAGAAACAGCTGCGAATATATGTAAATCCCTTCGCCTTCCTGATGAAGTACTAAACATGCAAGCAAGTAAACTAAGTGTTGGTCAGCAACAAAGAGTTGCCGTTGCAAGAGCATTAATTGGTAACCCCCCATTAATCATTGCTGATGAACCAACATCAGCCTTGGATAAGAACGCACAAAGTATATTTCTTGATTTAATGTTTTCTCAAATCTCAGAGAGTCGCTCAACGTTATTAATGGTTTCTCATGATGAGTCTCTTTCCCAACGCTTTGATCGTGTAATTAACTTAGATGATATATTAAAGGAGGGAGATTAAAAATGCTTCTCAAGTTAACTTTTGCTTCTTTATACGTCAGGTTATTAACTATAAGTATGACTGTATTTGCTATATCTCTGTCACTTATGTTGTACCTGAGTGTGGAAAAATTAAGGACTTCTGCTTATACAAGTTTTACAGACACAATTTCTCAAACTGACTTAATTTTAGGTTCAAGAACAAGTTCGATACAGCTCTTATTGTATTCTGTTTTTAGGGTTGGAAATGCGACCAATAATATTACTTGGGAAAGTTATGAAGAAATTATTAATAAAGATGAAGTGGAATGGTCTGTGCCGATTTCGCTGGGAGATAGCCATAAAGGCTTCAGAGTTATGGGAACAAATTTGGACTTTTTTAAGAGATACAAATATCGAGGGGGACAATTAATAGAGATAAGTGAAGGAAATTATTTTGATGATTTATATGACGTAGTTATAGGAGCTGCAGTTGCAGAAAAGTTAAAATACAACATAGGCAAGTCAATTATTGTCTCACATGGAATTAAATCCTTTACGGATCATGACGATCAACCCTTTAAAGTATCAGGTATATTAGAGAAAACTGGAACTCCAATTGATAATACAGTTATTGTGAGTTTAGAAGCAATAGAGGCTATTCATGTTGATTGGTCAAGCGGCGCAAAAATACCTGGTCAAGAAACTCCCATTGAAGAAATTCGAAATATGGATCTTTCAGCAAAAAATATTACTGCTGCTTTTATTGGAGTTAAATCAAAATTAACTATTTTTAAATTGCAGAGATGGATTAATGAATATCCTGAAGAAGCATTGACTTCAATATTACCAGGTGTTGCACTTCATGAACTTTGGAGAATTATTGGTATAGTCGAAAATCTTTTATTGGGGATTTCGATAGTTGTAATCTTTACGACATTAATAGGGATGGCTGCAATAATATTTTCTAGTTTAAATGAAAGAAGGCGTGAAATGGCAATTTGGAGGGCAATGGGAGCTTCACCAAATGTTGTTATTGGAATACTTATGTTAGAAGCTTTTATTATTTCTTTTTTAAGTACTTTGCTCAGTAGTATCTTGCTATACATATTGCTAAATATATTACAGCCTTGGATTGATGATACTTATGGAATTTTAATAAATATTGAATTGTTGTCTTTTAAAGATTTATTAATTTTCATACTATTTATTATTTCTGCAATGTTTGTAAGTTTAATACCAGCTATAAGGGCATATTGGTTTTCAATTAATGATGGAATGACAATAAAAATATAATGATTCCAAATAAATTTTCATCATTTTTAGTCATTCTATTTATATTATCTTCTTGTTCACAAATTGATGACTCAAAAGAAATTGGATGGAGTGATTTAATTCCTTTTACATCCATATTTAATCCTAGTGATGTAAAATTTAATAAAAGTCTCAACGGAAAAGTAGTTAAGATACCAGGATATCTAATTCCATTGCACTATGAAGCTCGGGAAATTAAAGAATTTATGTTAGTGCCTTATATTGGTGCCTGTATTCATGTACCTCCTCCTCCTGCAAATCAGTTGGTATATGTCATTAGTGATTTGCCGTGGGAAAATGATTTTATTTGGGATCCAATTTGGATCACAGGAGAGATATCAATAGGGGGCCAAAACACTGTAATCTCTCTGAACCCTCATGAAACATATCAAGCTAATGCTGGGTATGAAATGGTTGCTCATGAAATCATTGATTATGAATACTAATTATTAATTAATAACTTCTTTTCTTTAAAACTTCATAAGGATATGAGATAAACACATTATGGAAAATACTCAGGTATCAGAAATAATCACAAACCTCAAAGGTAGGCGTAAATATGAGGAAAAAAAAGCCAAAAAATTGGGCTATGATTGTTTGTATAAATACTTTAAGGATAAATTAGATCAGGCTGCAAAATTGGAAGCGGAGAAAGAAAATCTTGCAGAGATTGAGGCTCAAAAAATGCTTCTCAGAAAACAGAAATCAAAAGAAAAAGATACTTGCAGCTGCTGTTAGCTTCAAAAGAAACGGGGCTGTACAAATCACTCCGAAAAGCTCTCTCTACAACCCCGAAACACGTCACGCTTCTGACCAAACTCCCCGAAAGGCTTTCGACTTCTGCGCTCCGATAACTGAAATGTTAAATGAAGAAAAAATTTTTAAAAGATAAAAAATCTTCTAAAAATTTTTCAAATTGTGGATATGTGGATAATCATATTAACTCAATTAAATTATGATTTTAGATATAAAGGTTATTAACATTAACTTAAAAAGATTTATTTTTTATACATCTCTTCATCAGGATAAGGGAACCACCAAAAGTCCTGAGGTTGACAGTCAGGATCAATCATTACTGTTTTTGTATCTCTAAACGTTTCCAATCCCTCAGCCCCTAATTGTCGGCCCATACCAGATAATTTGGTTCCACCAAAAGGTCCTGCGTCATTATCTAATAATGGTGCATTGACCCAAACCATGCCAGCTTCAAATTGCTCTGCGGCACGAATGCCCTCAGATAAATCACTTGTATAAATATTTGCACCAAGACCATACTTTGAATTATTGGATTTTTGCATCGCTTCATCAAAACTGGAAACTTTACATATGGGGGCAACAGGTCCAAAACTTTCATTGTTGAATATGCTCATTTCATCAGTGCAGTCTGTAAGAACAGTAGGAGCAACAAACCATCCTTTATTAAATTCACTGAGACGTTCACCACCAGTAACTGCTTCTGCTCCTTCACTAAGTGCTTTGTTTAGAACTTTTTCATATCGATTTCTTTCTTTTTCAGAAACAATTGGTCCCATGTCAACTTTATCGAGACCATTTCCAACTCTTATTTTTTTTGTTTCTTCAACTAACTTATCGACAAATTCATCATGTATTTTTTCATGAACAAAAAACCGTTCAGCTGAAACACAGATTTGACCACAGTTCATATATGCTGAAAATGCTGCTGCTCGAGCTGTAACATCCATAGGAGCTGATGGCATGACTATGAATGGATCATTGCCTGAATTTTCTATTAAAGATCGTTTCATTAACTCTCCACATTTGCTGGCAATTCCTACTCCTACAGGAACACTTCCAGTAAAGGCAATCATGTGTGTATCAGGGTGTTCAACTAAAAATTTACCAGCAGGAGCTTCGCCTGTAACAACTTGAAACAAACCTTCAGGAAGGGCTGAAAAGGCTTGCGCAAATAATAGTGTTGTTAATGAAGTATATTGTGATGGCTTTATTATAACAGAGTTTCCAGCTGCAAGAGCTGCACTTGCTTCCCATGCTAGAAGAACCATTGGATAATTAAAAGGCAATATTAAAACACAAGTTCCAAGAGGTTGCTTTAAGGTATAATGAAACTGACCTTCAACAGCTGAGCCAATAACTTTACCAGTTTCACCACGCCCCATTTCTGCATAGTATCTTATATTATGGACACTCCAATGAACTTCATCCATTGATTCTTTATAAGGTTTGCCCATTTCACGAGTAAGTGCCTCAGCAAATAGTGGTCCCATTTCTGAAATTTTATTGGCCACTTCGTGAAGAACATGACTACGATCTAAAGCTGATTTTGCGTTCCATATTTTTTGAGCTTTATTGGCAGATGCAATAACATCTTCCATTTCTACTTGTGTAGTTTCTGGAATTTGACCTAATATGTCTTCTGTTGCTGGATCAACAACTTCAATTGAGTCTGTAGACTTACTTTCAATAAACTTACCATTAGAATAGATTGATGAACTTATCTCTTTAAAATTATTTAAGATATTCATAAGTGAAATTATTTCACTTATTTAAGTTTTTTTCAATACGAGTAGTAATTTAATTATTTAGATTTTTATACGCCTCTCTTTTTTAAAGAGAGGCGTTTTATAAAGGAAAACTAGATGATCTAGTTCATATAAGGTATGAGATTAACGCCAAAAGAGAAGCTATAACCTAATCTCCACGTTTCGACTTCACCAGCCTTCACACCAGTGACGTCTGCCATGTGGTATTCAACTGTGAATTCTCCAACACCAAGGTTTTTACCTAATCCTATCATATACCCAGATGGATCATGTCCAGATGTTTCATCAACTTCACTATATACCATATTGAGAGTAACATCATTTATTGGAAGAGATATTCCAAAATGTGTGCTTTCATCACCATTAGTTTTCCCTGAGTCATAAAACCCAACACCAATTTTTGCGTTAGAAAGACTAGTACTTGCAGTTAAGAAAGTGCTGTCATAAGCATCAGCTACCTCAACTGCATTTTTATCAAACATTGCTGTTCCAAATGCTAGACTAACCCCAGCAATTGTAGTGCTTGCTGATAAAGTAGTTACATCTCCTTCACCTGCTGCGCCAGAAGCTCCACTACCTTTTGTTAAGCCTGCTTTTAATGATAGTCCTCCAACTGAAGGAGCGTGCCAAGTTATAACGTTATTACCATAGTCACCATCTTTATAATCAGAAGGCATACCATTTACAAGTTTACTCGCACCACCATCATTCCATATGCTTGGTACTTTATTATCTACTGGATCTACGGCTCCATCATCATCACCAAATGATATAGATCCCATTGATGGAGTTGAGATTTTTACATTTTGTTGTGCCGAGCCATCTACTTTTTGTCTGAGCCTTAATTTAATACTCATACCATTTTCTAATTCCTCAACATAAGTCAAATCTACATTACCATCTTCCTGTGAATTTTCTGTACCATATGAATTAGAAATAGATTGCCATCCACCATTAAATTCTCCGTTTAAAGTTACTTCTGCTGCAAAACTATTAAGAGTTAAGAAACCAGAAGTTAAAAAAGAGATCATAATTACTTTTAATTTTTTCATAAATTACTCCTATTATTTTACAGACTATATATTGATAATGATTGTCATTATCAATATATAAAATTTAGTTATAATTTTGATTAAATAAGTTATTGAATTTATTATTATATTTTTGATATAAGAATATCAGGTAAGCCCCTATCGCTTAATAGTAAAGCAGGTCATTGGTAATGATCAGCCGCTGGAGCGTAACCAGCTAGGGGCACCATTAGATTGAAGAAATAAATATAAGTAATATGTAAGTAAAATGAAACCTCCTCAGCCTAAGAAAATTCGCAAAATTCACATTGCTCATGGCGATGAACGTATCGATGATTACTATTGGCTGAGAGACGATACCCGTAAAAATCCAGAGGTCATTTCGTATTTAGAATCTGAAAATAAATACCTAGAGAACTGGTTTGAAAGCAAGAACGATTGTAGAAAAAAAATCTATGATGAATTAGTAAGCTTCATTCCACCTCATGAAGTTTCCATGAAGGTTAAGCATGGTGATTATTTATATTTTTCAGAGATTAGTTCAGATCAACAATATAAAACATATTATCGTGAAATTGATGGAAAAAAAGAATTAGTCCTTGATGTAAACAAAGAAGCAAAAGATTTAGATTATTTTAATGTAGCCTCTATTATTCCATCGCCCAATAATCAGTATATAGCTTACGCAGAAGATTTATCAGGACGTAGAGAATACAATATAAAGATTAAGAATTTAGAAACAGGTCAAATAATTGATGAGAGTATATATAGATCTTCAGGAACTGTGGTATGGAATAAAAATAATGACACTATTTATTATGCTCTGAAAGACCCTGTTACATTAATTGAAAATAAAGTGTTTAAACATAAAGTGGGCACTGACATAAAAGAAGATATTTTAATATACGAAGAAAAGGATACAGAATTTCATTTACACATTTTTGAATCTAGAACAAAGAAATATCTCAACATTTATAGTAGTAAAACTGAAGCATCCGAAACATGGTTGCTCGATTTAGATAATGAAAAAAGTAAGCCTTTCTGCGTTTTAGATAGATCTGAAAAGCATCTTTATTCCATTGAAGATACTCCAGAATGCTTTTATGCCAGCAGTCACGCAAATGATAAAAAAAACTTTGAAATTCTAAAATTCAATCTCGACCAAATTAATAATTATGATAGCTGGGAAACAGTTATTGATCATGATAGTAAGATTTTAATTGAAGACTTTATTGCCTTTCCTCAATATTTATATTTGGAAATAAGAGAAGATGGGCTGCCTAAGATTCTCAAAATAAATAGAAACTCACTTGAAAGAAAATACATTGAATTTAGTGAACCTGCTTTTTCATGTTATTTAGCAACCAATAACGATTATCTTGATACAGAATTTTACTATGGTTATTCAAGTCCAAAAAAACCTAGTTCGATTTTTAAAGAGGATATTCAATCTGGTGAACGTGATTTGGTATGGCAACAATTGGTAAGTCATTATGATGAAAACTTATACGAAGTGGAGAGACTTAAAATAAGCGTAAGAGATAATACAAAAGTACCTGTAGCACTGGTTTATAAAAAAGGTATTGATTTAAAAAAAGCCCCAATTCTTATTTATGGTTATGGATCTTATGGCATCATTATTGATGCTGCATTTAGAACTTCAATTCTTCCCTTATTGAACAGGGGCTTCATCTTTGCTGTTGCAAACATTAGAGGTGGATCTGAAATGGGACGTCAGTGGTATGATGATGGTAAAATTTTAAATAAGAAAAATACCTTTTATGACTTTATTGATGCAACCAAATCGTTAATTGAAAACGGATATGGTGACAGTAAGAATGTATTTGCAATGGGTGGTAGCGCAGGAGGTCTTTTGATGGGGGCAGTAATCAATATAGAGCCAGAGCTGTATACGGGAATTATATCTGCCGTTCCATTTGTAGATGTAGTAACCACTATGTCAGATGAGTCGATACCTTTAACAACATTTGAGTACAAAGAATGGGGAAATCCAGCCAATAAAGAAGAGTATGATTACATCAAAAGTTATTCACCATACGACAACATTAAGCCATCTAATTATCCTGCAGTTCTTGTCACATCAAGCCTTTATGACTCACAAGTTCAATACTATGAACCTGCAAAATACGTTCCAAAGCTTAGAGAAAACTCTACCTCAGATAATCCAATATTAATGAAGATGAACTTAGTTGGTGGACATGCAGGTAAAAGTGGAAGATTGAATGCACTTGAAGAGAGTGCTTTAGATAATGCTTTTTTAATAAATCTTGTATCTAATGATTAGTTTGAATGAATAAAGTCTAAAGTTGATTTAAAAATTAATTTTCTTGTTCTGAATGTTTGACATTTCCTGTTTGCTTATGAGTATAAGAATTACCTTGGAGTAATTCCACGTATTCTCTCTGTTCTACGCCTTAATAGCTCAGTAACAATGAGTAAAATAGTTGACATAACAATCAGACATGTTGCAACAGCCATGATTGTAGGACTCAACTGTTCTCTTAAACCCGTCCACATTTGAAGTGGAATAGTTGTCAATGATCTCTCGCCACCGGCTACAAATAGAATTACGACAATTTCATCAAAAGATGTTACGAATGCAAACAAAGCTCCAGAAATGATTCCAGGAAGTATAAGAGGTAAAGTAATTTTAAAAAAAGTATTTGTTGGAGGACTTCCTAAGCTTGATGCAGCGCGCGTAATGCTATCATCAAACCCACTAAGTGTAGCCGTGACTGTTATAACTACAAAAGGGGTTCCTAAAATTATATGAGCAATGATTATGCCTGGAAATGTTGCTGCTAATCCAACTTTAGCAAGTGAAAAGAATATTGCTGATCCTGAAATGATTAAAGGAATTATCATTGGAGAAATTAAAACACTCATAATCAACTGTTTATATGGCATATAGCGGCTGCTTAATCCGAGAGCGGCAATTGTTCCAAGGGTTGTAGCTCCAATAGTGGAGAAGAATGCGTAATAGAAACTATTTCGTACCGCTATTCCCCAAGGATTTTTAGTTCCATAGATCATATCTTCATACCAGCGTAATGAAAATGCGTCAGGATCGAGTGCAATCATTCCTTTTGAGAAATGAATATACTGCTCAGCGTTGAATGAAAGTGGGATAATTACAAATAGTGGAGCTATTAAAAAAATAAATATTGAAGTGCAAATAATGAGATAGCTATAATGCCATATGCGATATCGCATTTCTGTATATTTTGGTAAAGCCATTATCCTAACCTCATATTATCAATACCAACAATTCTATTGTAGAGCCAATAAACAACTAAAACTGCAATCAATAGAACTCCTGCCATTGCAGTGGCTAAGCCCCAATCTAGAGACTTTTGCATATGATAAGCTATACGGTTACTGATAAGAACACCTTTTGATCCACCGACAAGAGCAGGCGTTATATAATATCCAATCGCTAATACAAATACTAAAATCGAACCAGCGCTTATGCCTGGATAAGTTAGAGGGAAATATATTTTTCGAAACGCATTAAATGGAGTAGAGCCCATTGAAACTGCAGCGCGCATTAAACTTGGTTGAATTGTTTTCATTACGCTATAAAGCGGGAGAACCATAAATGGTAATAAGATCTGTGTCATCGCAATAAAAGTACCGGTCATATTATACATCAGTTCTAACCGATTATCATCGGCAACAATCCCAATAGAGACAAGTATATCATTTAAAACCCCTTGTGTTTGAAGTAAAACCATCCAACTTGATGTTCGCACGAGCAAGGATGTCCAAAATGGTAGTAAGACACATATCATTAATAAATTTGCATAACGTGTTGGCAAGGCGGCTAGTAGATGAGCAATTGGATAAGCCAATATAAAGCAGCAAAGAGTAACGCCAACCGCTACAAAAATTGTTCTGAGCCATAAGGTGACATTGATTCTTTTTTTCTCGGGTATTTTCTCAATCGAACCATCAAATTTTTGCTCATAATCAAAAGTGGTTAAATATTTTCTTCCATGAAAAGCCTGAGTACCTCTTTTTAGAGCAAGCCAATACTCAATGTCTGCCCATCTTTTATGAACATCCATAAATTGATCAAGAAAATTTCCATTTTCATCAAATTTATCTAATTTTCTTGCAGTCTTTTTTATTAAACTAGTAAAGCCACCTTTTTCATAGTTAAGACGAGTAGCTATCTTACCATGTTTTTTATTGGCTATGAGATCTTTTAATTCATAGTAGAAAGTTGACGTTACTTCTTCAGGAGGAAGTTCTTTTCCATCCCATTTTTCAATTACGATCGCTGTTTTTGATAATAGTTGATTCATTTCAGTATTATCTACACTTCTGATTAGCATTTGAAAAATTGGAAAAATGTAAGCGATTAAAATGAATAATAATAATGGGGTAACAAGAAGGAAGGCTGTCGCTCTCCTTCTGGACTCTACTTTTTTTAATTTAACGGATAAAAGTTCACCGTCTGATGTTCTAATCGCTTCTGACACAATAATAGACTAAGAAATTTACGGAAAAATAAAAGAAAAAAATTGGAATTTCCCAGGCAGCCTTAAAAGGCTGCCTAAGAAAGGATTAGACTTAAAGGTTAGCCTTCCAAGCTTCCCATGCATCATTGATTTCAGTATTATTATCCGCATAGAACTCAGGGTTCATAAGGATATAATTCTTTGTATTCGCAGGCGCAGTCGGCATGTGAGGCATAATTCTTACAGCTCCAGCTGTAGGAGAATTAAACCATGGCTCATCAGCATTGATGATATCAAGCGATGAAATACGGAAAGGTGCATAAGCAATATGCTTCGCACTTCCAGCTAAACCTTCAGAACTTGTAAAGTATTGAAGAGCCTTCATAGCTTCTTCTTGGTTTGGTCCACCTTTAACAAGCACAAAATACTCGTAATCTAGGATTTGACCATCCCAAACCATTTTCATTGGAGAACCCTCATTAACGATAGCGTTAAAATGACGGCCATTCCAACCAGTTGCCATTGTTGCTTCACCTGAAACAAGTTGTTCAGGCGGTTGTGCACCAGCTGACCAGAAAATGCAACCACCATCAGGGTGCTCACAAAGCTCTGTAATTTTATCTAGAGCTCTATCAATTCCATTTTCTTCCATGTAATCATAAACGTCAGCAGCGGCTACTCCGTCAGCTACTAAAGCAATTTCCAAGTTCGACATTGCATTAGCATAAAGTGATCTTACGCCCTTGTATTTGTCTGCATCAAAAAAATCAGCAATTGTAGATGGAGCATTCCACTGATAAACGTCAGTGTTATATGCATAGTTCCATGAGTAAAGAATGTTTCCTACAGCACATTTACTAGGCATTGGAGCAAAGAAATCTTCACTTGCAGGCATACCATTTACGCCAGCTGGGAAGTCATTGTCGAAATCAAACTCAACAAATAGTCCTTCATCACAACCGATAATAGTGTCACGCGCATAAACATCAATGATGTCCCATGTGATTGCTCCTGATTCAACTTGAGCTTTAACTTCACCCAGTCCACCAGAATAATCGATCCAGTTTACAGCAACGCCTGACTTTTCAGCATAAGGGTCACCATAACCTAATTTTTGACTTTCTGTATAAGCACCACCCCAAGACACAACATTTACTTCTGCTGCTGTCGCAAGAGAGGGAGCTAGGAATACAGCTGCCAATGATATTATTTTTGTTAATTTTAACATTATTAAGCTTCTCCTTTTTATTATGTCGGTATTACAGAACGTATAGAACAATTTTGCAACCCTAAATTTGTGATTTTTTTGAAAAATATATAGAAATATCAGAGACTAAAAGTCTAATGCTCTACAGTCATGTCCAGTCCAACCTAATTGAACCTTATCATCGACGTTTAGTTTGATTTCATCGCTAGAATTTGGGATTTTTAGAATAAATTGATCATCATTTAGTATGTTTACCCTCACTCTTGTGTGATCCCCGTGATAAATAATCTCTTTAACCGTAGCTTCAAATTTGTTCTCGGAGTTGTCTGGATTTATTGATACTCTCTCTGGTCTTAGAGACATTTTGGTTTTTTCACCAACAGAAGATACAGCAATTGGATTAGCTATAACAGACTCTCCAGTGTCTGTTTCAACTTTTGCCTGACCTCCGGAAATCTCTTTAACTGTTCCCGTAATAGTATTGTTCTCTCCAATAAATTCAGCAACAAAAGAATTTACGGGAGTTTCATAAAGATCATTTGGGTTTGATAATTGTTGAATATAGCCATCGTTAAATACCGCAATACGATTTGACATTGTAAGAGCCTCACTCTGATCATGTGTAACGTATACAACGGTAACCCCTAAACTCTCATGAATGTGTTTTAATTCATATTGCATACTTTCTCTTAAATTTTTATCAAGAGCACCCAGTGGTTCATCCATTAGAACTAGTTGTGGATCAAAAACTAGAGACCTTGCAACAGCAACTCTTTGCTGTTGGCCTCCTGAAAGTTGTGCTGGCATTCTGTTGGCAAAATCAGATAATGAAACCATAGCAAGAGTTTTGCTAATTTTTTCATCAATTACTTCTTTAGGTATCTTACGAACTTTTAATGGAAAGGCTAAATTTTCGTATACAGATAAATGTGGAAACAATGCATAATTTTGAAACACCATCCCTATTCCTCTTTTATGAGGAGGAATATTTGATATTGGACTACCGTCCAAATAAATCTCACCGTTGGTTGGAGTCTCAAAGCCAGCAAGCATCATCAAAGTAGTTGTTTTTCCTGAACCAGAAGGCCCAAGCAAAGTTAAAAATTCTCCTTGCGCAATATCAAGATCAAGGCCTTTTACCACGAGTAGTTCTCCGTCGTAGCTTTTATCGACTTGTTCAAATTTTACAAAATCTTGCTTTACTTCGCTCATAATTAATCCAATTTTCTAAGTATTTTATGACTGTAACAGAAATAAAACAGCAAAATCAACAAATTTATTAAATTACTTAAAATAATTGATTGCGACAATTTTGAGCATATTTTCATAATTAATTTAATGTATTGATCTACACAGATGATGAAATAAGTATTATATTTAGTTAGGATTAATTACTCAATATTATGTCGTTCAAGATTAAAAATACAGATCTTATATCTAATTTTACTAATATGAATGAATATGTTCAGAAATATGAACATATTGAATTTGATTTAGTCAAAATGAGACAAGCGATTGATCAACTTATAAAGATCCGTCCTTTTGAAAGGCAAGCTCCAGAGGGGTTACTGAAATCAAATGCAATTTGTCTCAACTATGATGAAAAGGAACTGGATGAATGGTTTGGTGGCAATGTTAGAGGAAAATATTGGACAAAGCCAGATTCCTCTTTTGAAGAGATGGAAAGAGAACCTTATGTTGATGAGTCAAGATATACGTTATTTAACTCTAAGTTGAATGATACATACTTAAAACATGTATACGAAACTCTAAGCGAGCACTTTGCAATTGGAAGATGTCGAATAATAAAAATGCCTCCAAGAACAACATTAAGTTGGCACAGAGATCCAGAAAAGAGAATTCATGTTTCAATTAAAACCAACTATGGATCTAGAATGTTTATTGAAGATACTGGCTTTCATATTCCTGCTGATGGGCATGTTTATATTACAGATAACACAAAATATCATACTGCAATTAATGGTGGTGAAGAAGACCGTATTCATCTAGTAGCAACTCTACTAAATTCCTAGTTTATAAATAAATAATTGATTGCATTGTAATATGCTTTCAGAATAAGATCAGTTACATGGAAAAATATCAGCATTATATTAATGGAAAATGGACTAATGGTTCTTCAAAAGAAACAATCAATGTAGTAAATCCTGCAAACGGTAAAGACATAGGTCAAGTTGTATGTGCAAATAGTGATGATGTGAATGCAGCTGTAGAGTCGGCATTAAATTCATATAAATCTAGAGTCCTTGTTGATATGTTGCCAATGGAACGTGCAAAGCTAATGCGTTCAATTGCAAATGAATTACGAGCAGTAAGTAAAGAAGGTGGAAAGCTACTGTGTCATGAAAATGGAAAGTTACTTGCTAATGCAGAATATGAATTTGTTGATGGCGCAAATTACTTTGACTACTATAGTGGAATGACTGATAAGCTAGAAGGCAGCACTATTCCAGTAAACACTAAAGTAGTAGATTACACATTGCTTGAACCCTATGGAGTCTCTGCACACATTATTCCATGGAATTTTCCAATATCCATGCTTGCTCGATCTTTAGCATGTGCTTTTGCAGCAGGTAACTCAACAGTCATTAAAACAGCAGAACTCACACCATTAGCCACAGCCTCTTTTTTTGCAAAAGCAATAGATAATGCTGGAGTACCACCAGGCCTGATTAACGTTATATGTGGTCATGGTAATGAAGCGGGAGCTAAACTTACTGCCCACAAAGATGTTGGTCAGATAACTTTTACAGGATCAGTTGCAACAGGTAAAAAAATCCTCCATGCCGCTGCTGATAGAGCTGTTCCAGCTGTTGTAGAACTAGGCGGTAAATCAGCTGCTATTGTTTATCCTGATGCTGATTTAGACAAAGTTGTTGCATCAGCTAAAGCAGGAATTTTTGGTCAGGCTGGTCAAATATGTTCAGCTATGTCACGAGTTGTTGCTCATAAATCAATTAAAAATGAGCTTGTAGAAAAGTTAGCTAACTTGGCTTCTACAATTAAAGTAGGACCAGGAGATGCTGAAGGTAGTGAACTTACACCTGTCATATCTGAAGAGCAGGTACAAAAAGTTGAAAATTATTCACGATCAGGTCAACAGGCTGGGGCAGAAGCTGTAGCTGGAGGAAAGCGAGTTGCAGGCGATGGTTATTTCTTTGAAGCAACTGTTTTTGATAATGTAAAACCTGATATGACAATTGCTCAGGAGGAAATTTTTGGACCAGTCTTGTCTGTTCTTGAGTATGATGAGCCCGAAGAAGCAATTGCAATTGCGAATGGTACAGAATTTGGTTTGGCCGGTGGAGTATTCACTAGAGACCTGGATAAAGCGACAGAAACTGCAGGAAAACTTGAGGCAGGTCAGATTTATGTAAACAGTTGGTTTACTGGAAGTGTTGCCACACCTTTTGGAGGTTATAAACAATCTGGTTATAGTCGGGAAAAAGGACAAGAAGCAATTAAAAGTTATCTGCAGGTCAAAAATGTTGGCATTCAACTCTAATTTAAATGGATACGCAACTTTCTAAAGACAAAGCATTAGATCTAGCTATAAAAACATTGATTGCCTCTGGAGCTTCAGAAGAGAATGCAATACCTCTGGCAAATGGTATCATTCAAGCAGAAATTGATGGCATTAAAAGTCATGGCTTCCATTACCTGCCAATATACTGCTTACATTTAAGTTGTAATAAAGTTAGAGGCGATGCATCTCCAAAAAAAAATCATAAGTCAAATGTTGCTTTATCAGTAGATGCAGATAATGGCTTTGCTCATAGAGCTATTTCAATTGGATTTGATGATTTAATTCCTTCTGCAAAAGAAAATGGGATTGCATCGTTAGCTATATCCAATTCATACAACTGTGGAGTTCTAGGTTATCATACAAAAACAATAGCTGACGAAAATCTAATTGGCATAGGCTTTACAAACGCACCTGCATCTATCGCACCTCTTGGAGGCATTAAACCTGTTATTGGAACAAATCCTTTTTCAGTGGCAATTAAAAGTGAAGGAAGTGTTAAAATTCTAATAGACCAATCAGCAAGTGTAGTGGCTAAAAGTGAAATTGCTGTAAGGGCTAAATCTGGTGAGTCGATACCAACTGGTTGGGCTTTTGGTCCAGATGGAAAAGATACAACTGATCCATCAATTGCGCTAAAAGGCACGATGGCTCCAAGTGGAGGGTATAAAGGTTTTGGAGTAGGTTTATTTGTTGAAATAATGGCAGCATGTCTCACAGGTTCAAGTTTAGGAATTGATGCTAGCTCATTTGCTGATGATACCGGTGGTCCTCCGGGTACGGGTCAATTTTTTATAGCTATTAATCCAGAAAAATTTTCAAATAGTTTTGATGATAGAATTATTAATTTAATTAATGCAGTTGAGTCTCAAGAGAACGCTCGAGTTCCTGGGGCTAAAAGAATTAATAATGCTAAAGTAAACTCTAACTCTTCAATCACAATCAAAGAAGATCTTTATAATAAAATATTATCTCTTCAATCTTAATTAAAATAAATCCAATTACTTAATAATGATGATAGCTTTCACTTTCTTCAACGAAAGTTTCACTGGAAAGTTTGTATAAGCTGTCCCATACATTTGCATCAAAAGTATCTTCATTTTCAATCACATTAATTGTTAAGCGTTCAGTGGATTTTAGTATTTTTTTTCTCAAGTCAGAATTTGATGAAATATAATTGTTTAAATTTAATAAAATTTCAATTTCGTCAAATTTAACCTGGATCATTTTTCCAATTTTATATGATATCCTATTGAGAAAGGGGATAAGTAATATTGGAAAATCTATTGACTGAATTGATAGAGTTTTTAGTTCCATAACTCTATTTGATGCATCCATCAAAGCTACCCCAGTGTATATTGGACAAAAATTACCCTCTTTCAGGCTATTTTTATGTTCAATCTTTTTAGGTCCTTTTGGTTCAACGTTTTTAATTTGTTTTAAATAATCATTTAAGTTTTCAAGACCAGAAATCTGATACAGCTCTAATGATTTAATACATTTCCCAACTTCTTCAGAAACACCCCAAGTAAATCCTGCTGCTCGAGAAGCTCTTTTAGAGATTGTTTCAATTTCACTAGAAGTTCTCATACGAGATCATACATCCAAGTATCATCAGATGAATTCAGCTCATGAATTAGTGGTGCTCCTTGATACATGTTTATTCTTAACCATTTATCAGATCTAGGATCAAATTTTTGAGCTCCAAAAAAAGATAATTTTAATCGCAACATATCAATTGGGACTAAATTTTCATCAATGGTATTGTCTTGTATTTCAGAATAAGGAAAATTTTCAACTATGAAACATCTGCGCACAACATGTCTGATATCTTGGTTTAAAAGAAGAAATTCTGCAACAGTACTTGATTGATTACTACTTTTTAATTTTTTATACAAGTTGGCAATATCACGAGCGATTGCCAGAGGCTGCTCTAAATCAGAGCCATTCTCTTCATATCGATTTGCAATTCTAGGCTCCTCTTTATTTTTAGAGATAAACCAAAAATTAGCCACCGACTCTTTTGTCTCAAAATTTATATCTAGAAATTTAGAATAGTGATTTTCAACAATTGATAATAATTCAGATACTTTTTTTTCACCTGGAATATCAAAATGCTGATCTTCTTCTGAGCTCATTTTTGCCACCAGGGGTTCAATAATAGAGTCATAAGGCTCCATCATCATTGAAACAACATACTCAACTCCTTCATCACTCAAGTTTAATTCTACATAATTGTATATGGTATTCCAAAGGTGCTTTTGTTTAGAGTCTAATTTGGGGAAAAGATCATTGTCTAATTTTTTAAGATCTTGCTTTAATTGTTCAATCTTTTCATTTTGATATTCACTTTCAGTTATCCATGAATTTATATTTTTTTTTGATCGATCAAAACACGATTTAAAAAATTCAAAATCCTCTGTATTTACATTTTCAATTTGGCGTATTTGTCTGAGGGCTTCTTCTCTTGAAAAAATCCAATTATGTAAAAGTGTTGGATGATTTACAATAAAGGGAGCCATTCCTAGGCCAGTAGAGTTTCCTATACCTAGATTACGTGCAATATCATGACTTAACTCAACAGCTTTTTGAGGGTTTTTACATTTTGCAATGTGATTAACTTGATCAAATGTAAATTGTCTTACTAAGTACACTAGCATCATTTCTAATCTAAATGGGCCACAAATCTCTGGACGATCTTTAATTCTATATCGATCTGCCAGTCCAAATTTTCCAGAGCCATACACCGCAGTAGTTCTGTATAAATATCCTACTTCATTGACCAATTTGCTATCCGGCTGCATTCCTGCAGCTAGACGTTGAATAACATGATCAAATATTCTCACTGATTTATTAGCTCTCGATAAAGTTAACTCTTTGTAAGAAACTCTGCCCACTTCCTGCTTTGGTACATTTTCTCTTAATCGATCTAAATCAGATTGAGTGGGTACTCCATCATGAAGAACAAAAGCTGCATCCCATTTAGTGGCAATTACTCGATCAGATCGCTCGTCAGACTTTAATTCATTAGCGAAGCAAACCAACGAATAGGTTCGTTCACCATTGTTAACAGAATAAACAGCTGAACCATATCCCTGATCACTTAAATCAAATATATTTCTCTCAAACTTCCAATTTTTAAATTCACGAATGAAACTTCGAAGAAAAGATAACTTTGATTGGTGAAAAGATCCCAGTCGAGATAGAGTCATAATCTTCTTTGGATCTCTGTGCTCTACTTTAAACATACTTAATTAATGTAATCTTTATAAAAATTAAACCAGTTGTTTCCTAAAATTAATTTTATTTCTTTATCATCAAAACCAACTGATTTTAAGCCTTTCTCAAGATTTTCAAAACCCCGAGCGTCTTGAAACCATGAGGGTTGGTCAGGAAATGCTGCATTTGATGCACTCCCTTCCCCAAAATCTTTTGTTTTAGTCCATGTACCGTTTCTCATCCATTCCACAACAGAGTCAGGCTGCTTTAGACATAAGTCAGATCCAATTCCAACTTGTGTTACGCCCATTATCTCTGCTGTTTGCGCAACCATTGAACAAAAACTATCAAGAGTACAATTCGTTCCATTAAGGAGATGATGAGGATATAAAGATAATCCAAGCATTCCTCCGGATGCACCAAGTTCTTTTAACAGTTCGCTTGATTTATTTCGACGAGCAGCATGCCAAAAAGCTGGGTTTGCATGAGTAATAGCAATCGGTTTTTCAGATAATTCTATTGCGTCAAAAGTAGATTTCTCAGCAGAATGCGACATATCAACTACCACACCAATTCTGTTCATTTCTTTAATCACTTCTTTGCCCATACGAGTAACTCCACTGTCATTTTTTTCATAACATCCAGTGGCCAAAAGTGACTGATTATTGTATGTGAGTTGCATAAATACAGCGCCAAGCTGATGGATCTTTTCAACTAAATATATATCATCTTCGATTGGAGAGCAGTTTTGGAAGCCAAAAAAAATAGCGGTTTTACTTTCTTCTTTTGCTTTCTCAATATCTTTAAAAGTTTTGCCATGTAGAATTAAATCTGAAAACTGATCAAAATATTGATCCCAATCAGAAATATTCTGCTGAAGCTCATCAAAGTCCTCATGATAAGCTATAGTGACATGAACAGCGTCTAGCCCAGCATCTCTATTAATTTTAAAGATTTCTTCAGACCAATTACAATACTGTAAGTTATCAATTTTATAGTTCAAAATTTGATCCATGATATATTTATATTATTAAATTCAATGAGATAAACCAATTATTTTCTAAGAATAAGGCTTTTTTTTTATTAAAAAAATAAAAAATTTATTTTTTCGATCTTAGTGGTTGAGTCTAGACGTGTATATGTTTTTCAGCTACCATTTCTTAACAATTTAGGATTTTGTTCAAAAATATATTATTCCTTAGGAGGAAAAATGACTGATTTAGAAGTGCACGTCAATCAACCAGGTCGTGACAAACTGGTAAAAGCGGTTCGAGAAAAAATAAATGAATTAGGCATTACTTACATTTACTTTCAATTCATTTCAGTAACTGGTCGAATAGTTGGAAAAGGAATTCCAGCTGCCCATTGGGAACGAACTGCAGAAAAAGGGTTTCAGCTTGTATATGGCTCAACAGCCAATTTATTTATAGATAGGCACGGTGATTACATTGGATATGGACCTGAAGCTATGGAACTAGTAGGTATTCCTGACCCAGAAACTTTTGCGCAACTCCCCTGGGATAAGAGAGTGGCAAGAGTGTATTGCACTTGTTTTAGAAATAGAGAAGAAAGAGAAAATCCAGGTGGCCACCTAACTGCTGATTGTCGAGGAAATTTACGCATCCATCATAATGAATTTAAAAAGAAACATGGAGGTATGCAATTAAGAGTTGGAACAGAGCCTGAAATGATGTGGTTGAAAAGAGATGAGAAAGGCGCTCCAACGGGTGAAGGATTCTCAAAACCTTATTGTTATCACATTGATCAATTCGAATCTTTGAGACCTGTTTTCATGAAAGTGATTGAGTATTCGAATGCTATGGGACTTGATATGATTCAAGGTGATCACGAAGATGCCCCTGGTCAGCTTGAATTGAACTGGATGTTTGATGATGTTTTAAGGAATGCAGATCGTCTTTCTACCTATAGACAAATATGCGCTCAGGTTGCGCGTGAACATAATTTGATAGCTTGTTTTATGACTAAACCATTCATGGGAGTGTCCGCTAGTGGATGTCACACAAACATGTCTTTGTGGACTGGTGGTGAAGATAAAGTTAACAAACTTGGTCACAAAACAATTCCAGGTGCTGACGATGTATTTAGTTATATTGAAGGAGGAGAGAACTTATTCATGCCTGATACTGATGATCAGCAGATGCCAGGAAAAGTAGGTTTACAAGCAATTGGAGGAGTTATGAAACATCTCGGCGCTTTAACTGCTATTGGATCTTCAACTGTGAATTCATATAGACGTTTATGGGACCAAGGATTTTGGGCACCTGTTTACGCTGATTGGGGTTATCAGAACAGAACCTGTGGACTAAGAGTTTCTGCGCCTGGAAGATTTGAGTATAGGTCTGTTGATTCAATGCATAACCCATACTTAATGGGATCAGGATTACTTGCAGCTTTTGATGATGGCATTACAAATGAAATCGATCCAGGTAAACCTGAAAATACAAATATGTATGAAGCAGTTGCCGCTGGAAAAGATGTTAAAAAACTACCGCTAAGTCTTGGGGAAGCGTTAGATCGTCTTGATGAAGATGAGACAATAAAGGGAGCGATGCCTGACGAGATGTATAAAGTATTTAAGCATTATAAACGAGATGAATGGGAAAAATTCCTAGGTGCTACTACTCAATGGGATCTTGATACTTATCTAGATTGCTTACCATAAACTTTAGAAAAGGGAAATAACATGTGTGGAATAGCTGGTCTAATTCATAAGAATAAAACTGTAAATATTGGACAGGAACTTCAAGACATGCTCCAGGCTCTAAAACATAGGGGTCCAGACTCAACTGGTTTTGCACTATATGGTGAAGGACATGATGATAATTTCATAATGCGATTTAAAGTAGGAGAAAATGTTAAAGAGGGAAGTAGCGCTGTAAATGAAGGTAGTGAAATTTATGATTCAAGAAAAGCACAAGTTGATAAATGTCTTATTGAACTTGGTGCTGAGGTTGTCAGCGAAGAACAAATTACGCCTTACTCATTTAAGTATGTATTAAAGTACGATGAAGACTTAATGGAATTTTCGAAAAAAATTGAAAGTGTTGAGATGACTGAAATTTTATCAATTGGAAAAAGTCTTGAGTTGGTAAAAGATATCGGTGATGCAGGTGTTGTATCAGAGCAGTACGGATTAAATAAGATTAAGGGAACTCATGGTATCGGACATACAAGAATGGCCACAGAGTCAGGAGTTGATATTCGTTCAGCACACCCATTTTGGGGATATCCATTTAGTGATGTATCTGTGGTACATAATGGGCAATTAACAAATTACTGGAATAATCGAAGAGCTTTAGAAAATAAAGGTATGAGATTTATGTCTGAGTGTGATTCAGAATTAATTGCCGTTTATCTTGCAGAAAAAATGAGAAAAGGAATTTCTTTAGAGGAGGGAATGAGAGACTCTTTATCTGAGTTGGATGGAGTATTTACTTACTTAGTTGCGACAAAAGATTCTTTAGGAATGGCTAAGGATACTATGGCTGCAAAACCTATGGTTTTGTATGAATCAGATGATTTAATTGCTCTAGGATCTGAGGAAATTGCAATTCGAACACTGCTTCCTCAAGAAATAGACACATATGATCCATATGATGGAGAGGTAAAAGTATGGCAGATCTAAAAAAAGGCTCAAAAGCAGATACAATGGGGCTTCATTCAGAAGCTCTTAAGGGTAGAACTCAGCAGGTATTCTTTGACTCAGAAGCAGCAGAAAATTTTTATTATTATGGTGCTTACGATGTAGATTTTAATAAAAGAATTGAAGTTGATGCCCAAGATTTAACGTGTAGGCAACTAAATGAAAACCTTCACTCATTAATGAATGAGGGGTACGGAACTGTTGTTGTAAAAAATCCTGCGGGTAAACATAGTTTAGGCGTTGGTATATTAAATAAATTAAATTTAATTTTTGAGGGGTCCTTAGGATATTTTGGCGTTGGATCAATTGACGGACCTACCGTTCGTATTACTGGAAGAGTCGGATGGTCTTGTGCTGAAAATATGTTAGCAGGTAAGGTTGTTATAGAAAAAAATGCTGGATCTTGTTTCGGTGCAGCAATCCGAGGTGGTGACTTGATTTGCAAAGGAAGTGTTGGAGCAAGAACTGGAATTGATATGAAAGGTGGAACCATTATTATTGGAGGAGATGCAGGTGCATTTACAGGCTTCATGATGCAACGTGGTAGGATTATTATTTTAGGCGATGCTGGAGCAAACCTTGGTGACTCGATGTATGATGGAACAATGTTTATTGGTGGCAGCATTAAATCTTTGGGAAGTGACGCTGTTGAAGCTGAGCTAACTAAAGATGATATTTCTTGGCTTAAAAGAAAATTAAAAGTTGCTGAAATTGGATCAAATTTTGATGTTTCAAAAATGACTAAGGTTGTTTCGGGTAAAAAACTTTGGAACTACGATGCGCTTGAACCAACTGAAAGAAAAGGAGCTATTTAAGTATATGGTCAAAAAAAATAAAAATGGAAATGGAAATGGAAAAGTAACTGATAGAAATAAAAGTTTACTTGGCCAGAATGCAATTTTTACTCCAGAGGTAATGGATGATATTCATATTAAAGCTGAATTAGGTCGATACAGAATGCGTGGAATGGCTTTGATGAAAAAGATTCCAACATTTGATGATCTTGTTTTTTTGCCTGGAACCCTTACTCGCTTTGTAATTGAGGGTTATAGAGAAAAATGTGAGACCAAGACCATAATTGGACCAAATTGTAAAAATCCAATTGATCTTGAAATACCTGTCTATATTACTGGTATGAGTTTTGGTGCACTTTCGTATGAAGCCAAAACCGCTTTAGCTCGTGGTGCAACAATGGCTGGAAGCGCAACTTGTTCTGGTGAAGGAGGTATGATCCCTGATGAACGCCGTTACTCGCAGAAATGGTTTTATCAATGTATTCAATCAAGATATGGATTTAATCCTCATCATGCACAGTTAGCTGACGGAATAGAAGTTTTTATAGGTCAAGGTCAAAAAGTAGGAATGGGTGGTCACCTTATGGGCCAAAAAGTAACTGATCAAGTAGCCGAAATGAGATCGTTACCATCTGGAATAGATCAAAGATCTCCAGCCAGACATCCAGATTGGCTTGGGCCAGATGACCTTGCTTTAAAAGTTGAGGAATTAAGAGAGCTCACAAATAATGAAATTCCTATTCAATTGAAACTTGGAGCTTCAAAAGTTTATGACGACGTAAGAATGGCTGCTAAATGTAATCCAGATTCTATTTTCTTAGATGGAATGGAAGGATCAACTGGAGCTGGACCTCATATTGCTGCTGCAAATACTGGTATCCCTGGTATAGCTGCAATTAGAGAAGCTAGAAGAGCTCTAGATGATGTTGGTAAAACTGGTGATGTAACTTTAATTTATGCTGGCGGAGTTCGCGATGGAGCTGATATGGCAAAAGCATTGGCATTAGGGGCTGATGCTATTGCGATTGGAACAGCAGCTTTAATTGCACTTAATTGTAATAAGGAAATACCAGAGTCTAACTTTGAAAAAGAAATGGGTGTTCCTGCGGGCCACTGTTATCACTGTCATACAGGAAGATGTCCTGTTGGAGTTGCTACTCAGGATCCAAAGTTAAGAAAAAGACTTAATCCCGATGATGCAGCACTAAGAGTTTACAATTATCTTCATACTATGACTTTAGAATGCCAGCTATTAGCTCGAGCATGTGGTAAAACTAATATTCACTCTTTGGAACCAGAAGATTTAGCGGCTTTAACAATGGAAGCATCCGCATTAGCAAAAGTCCCACTCAGTGGAACTAATCATACTGTTGGTGTAGATGATTTTCACCGAATTTAAATTAGATTGAAGTTATGAAAAAAGTAAAAAAGAAAAGTGTGAAAAAAGTATCTTTAAAGAAAAGAGTTACAAAGTCCAAAACAAAAGAGACTGCACGCGAGAAAATGATTGGTCAACATATTGGTTATCGGTATGATGTGAATTTATTGCCTGATTATTCAAAAATTACTCCATTCTTAGCAAAATATATTGAGGCTATGGGATGGGATGATTTAAATTGGTTAGAAGACGTACACATGGGATATGAAGAAGGAAGACCTGCTGTGTTTGATCGTAATGCAAATGGATGGGTTACGATTCCTAAAAATATAAAATTACCTAAAGATCAACAGGACAGAGACATGATTGCTCGAGAACTTTTAATTAAGTTTCAGATGTCACCAAATCATCCGTTGGTTGATCTTAAAAAAGCGTATAAAAAAGGGATATAAATTACTGATAATTATTAGTTATTTTAATTATCATTAGATTCAACGCTTTACATAATTTTCTGCTAAGTAACTGATTTTATAGGATTCTCATTGATTGTGAATGTCTTGTTAAGCTCTAAGATTATTTCAGGATTAATTATAATGAGGGTAATAATATGGAAGATCAGCTAAGCGCTCTTACCACCATATTTACAGAAATGTACTACTGGATCACGGTAGTATTAATGTTCCTAATTCATGTTGGATTCTGTATGTATGAAGTTGGCGTCTCAAGATATAAGCATCATCAACACACTTTAATGAAAAATACAATGTTGATACCGCTTGTCACAATAACATGGTACTTCTTTGGATGGTGGATCTATTCAGCTTTTGTGAATGGACCCTATTTAGCTGAGTCAATTATGGATGGCAATTCTGGCCTACAGCTTGGTGGAGGTTTTGGCGCTAATGATATGGCAAATCCAATAAGCTCTGTGATGGCAGTAAATTTAGGTGATCATATTAATGGAGTCTTTTGGGCCGCATTCTTGTTATTTTCATGGACCGCGGCATCAATAGTCTCAGGAGCAGTCATAGAAAGAATAAGGATCAGTGCTTTTGGAATTCTTGCAATTGCTATTGGTTCAGTTTTCTGGACAATAGATGCTTCATGGGGTTGGCATTTTGATGGATGGATGGTTAAAGTCCTTGGTTATCATGATGCTTATGCATCTGGTGTAATCCACGCAGTCTGTGGCGGATTTGCTCTAGGAGTTCTCATTGTTCTGGGTCCTCGTATTGGTAAATTTGTAAATGGAAACCCTGTTAATATAGGTCCAAGAAATCCTTGGTTAGTAACCTTAGGTTTATTTTTAATTTATACAGGCTTCTGGGGTTTCTATGCTGCATGTAATGTTCCAATTATTGATTTACAAGGAGAATATGGACTTGAAGGAACATACTTCACAGCGACAAACATTTACATAACGCCAACAACGTTAAGTGGAATTACATTTAACTTCCTTATGTCATTAGCTGGTGGATTGTTAGCTGGCTATGTTGTCTCTAAGGGTGATCCATTCTGGACTTACTCAAGTGGACTAGCAGGAATTATATGTGCGTCTGCTGGTAATGATTTATATCATCCTCTTCAATCGATGGTCATTGCTATGGTTGGTGTTGTGATTATGCATAGATTACACTTCTGGGTTGAGCGTCGTTTTAAAATTGATGATGCTGTTGGCGCAGTTGCAGTTCATGGTTATGCAGGAGTTGTTGGACTAGTCATATGTGGATTTGTTCTTTGGGGCTATCCTTCCTCTGGATATTGGGATACGCCAATCAATCCAGTAGGGATGATCATTGGAGCAATCATTATGTTCGGTCTTCTTGGTCTACTTCCAGGATATGTAATTGCAAAAATACTTAATAGTATGGGTAAATTACGTATTCCAAAAGAGGTAGAGCTCGCTGGAATGGATTTTGATACAATGGAGGCGGCTAAGAATGACGAAAAAGTCTATGCTGCTGCAGAAAAATAAAAGAAAGGATAAATTATGGCTACAGTAACAAACTGGGTAGAACAATTAAACTCCGGAGATGGAGTAGTTTATCCCTTCGCAGGAACAGAGTTGTACTGGCTAATCTTATGTATAGCGATCTGGATCGTATGGCACATCATGACAAGCGCTAGTGAAACAGAGCATATGAATGATTTAGCAATTAGGAATCCTGGTCCTGACGCGCACAAAGATAATATTACCGACTGGTAATATTCTCTAAGAAAATTAATAAAGGACGTTTTTCACTGGCGTCCTTTATTATTCAAGATACAATTTTAACAGTATGTCTGAAAAAAAATTAGAAGAGCAAGAGTCTGCAACACCTCCTCTAATGAGTAGAATTGCTTTTCCAAAAGCAAAATATGGCCTGTATGCTGCAATCGCAATTATAGTTATAGTAATTTCACTTATGTATAGAGATTATATAATTTAATATAATGAAATTTTTGGTACTGCAGCATATTCCTATTGAGCATCCAGGAATTTTTAGAGATTTTATGAAGAAAGATAATATTGAAATTCACACAGTTGAATTGGACGAGGGTGAAACTATTCCAGATTTAAAATCATACGATGCAATGATAGTAATGGGTGGACCAATGGATACTTGGCAGGAAGAAGAATATTCATGGCTAAAGCCTGAAAAAGAAAGTATCTATGAATTTGCGTGTATACAAAAAAAACCATATTTAGGACTTTGTTTAGGAGCACAGCTATTAGGAGAAGTAATAGGTGGAGAAGTAAAAAAAATGAAAATTCCTGAAATAGGAGCATTGACAATTGATATTTCAAATCATGAAACTATATTCAAAAATATGCCAAATAAGATCAAAGTTCTTCAATGGCATTCATATGAAGTATCGAATCTTCCAAAGGAAGCTAATTTACTCGCATCTTCTAATAAATGTTTAGTTCAGGCATTTTCTTTTAATAAAGCTTTTGGACTACAATTTCATGTTGAACAGACGGAAAACACTGTTCCACAATGGAGTTGTGTTCCTGAGTATAAATTAGCTTTAGAAGAAACTCTTGGTGATGGAGCGCTAGAAAAATTTGAAAAAGATATCAATTATAATTTGATTGATTTTAATAAAAAAGCTGAGCAGATATATAATAATTTCCTTCAAGTTTTCTAATTACTAAAATATAATTTACAAAAACATTTATGAAAAAGAAATTCTCTTATTCATCTAGTGATGAATTATCAAGACCACGAAAATTTATTGTAAATAGTATTGAAAAAATAAGTGGTCGAAAGAAATTAGAAAAACTCTATGAATCATATGATGAGGAAACAAGAGACCCACATTTGTTTTGGTCAGATGTAAAAAATCTTCTTAAATTAAAGATCAATATTAAATCAAAGAAGAAATTTAGAATTCCAAAAAAGGGTCCATTAATAATAATAGCTAATCATCCATTTGGCATTATTGATGGAATTATTTTATCATCAATGGTTTCTGAGATTCGAACAGATTTTAAGATTATCACAATGGATGTTCTTAAATTTACAAAGGCATCTGAGCAATTTATTCTTCCAGTTGATTTTAGTAGCTCTAAAAAAGCGATTAAAAATAATATTCAAACTGGAAGAAAGGCAAAAAAATACCTTGATGAAGGGGGAGTCGTCATTTTTTTCCCTGCTGGTGGAGTTGCCGTTGCAAAAAAAATTAAAGCTCCAGCTGTTGATGCTGAATGGGGCAACTTACTGGGTTCTCTTGTTTTAAAAACAGATGCTGATGTTTTACCAGTCTTTTTTGATGGCAAGAATGGAATTTTGTTTCATTTATTTGCATCAAAGTTAAAAAGTCAAACGTTAAAATACTCTTCGTATCTGCATGAAACAAAAAGGAAGATAGGTAAAACAATTGATCTACATTGTGGTCCATTGATTAAAAATGAAACGTTAAAAACAATAGATGATAAGAAAAAAATAACTTTAATGTTAAGAGATTTCACCATGTCTTTACCAATGCAATCTCTTTAATTGATTTTTCTATTTTGATTTTTTTAAAACAATTGTAACATAAGTAGTGTCTCAAAAATCCCCTATTTTAACGTCAGTTACTAAATCTCTACCCTTTACTTGGTATTTTAATGAAAACCATTTTAAAAAAGAATTAAATAAAATCTGGTCTGATGAATGGATTTATGCATGCCATGAAAATAGTATTAAGGAGCCACTTAGTTTTATTACTTTAAAAATTGCACAATTTGATATTATAATTTTAAGGGATAGGAATGGTGTTATTTGTTCTTACCTCAATACTTGTAATCACCGAGGCTCAACACTTTGTAAAGAGAGTCAAGGAAAGCTAAAGACACCTTTACTTTCATGCCCCTATCATCAATGGTCTTATAATACATCAGATGGAAAGCTTATTAAAACTTCTTCATTTGTGACTCCTAAAGATTTTGATAAATCGAAATTAAGTCTAACAAAAGTAAAATTTAAAATATGGAATGGATTAATCTTCATTAATCTTTCTAAAAAAAATACTCCATGGAATCTTAAAAGTAGATTTCAAGATTATGACTCAATTATATCTGAAATCGAGTTTGAAAAATTTGAATTAGGTCACCAATGGAGCAAGATAATAAATTGTAATTGGAAAATATTTTGGGAGAACTATAGTGAATGTCTTCATTGTCCAAATATCCATCCAGAATTATCTGACTTGGTGCCAATTTATAGTAGACGTTTAATGGATATTAAAGAGGATCCTGATTGGAAAGAAAAAATAAAAAATGATAATCCAAAATTTAGTGGTGGTCTGAGAAAAGGTTCAGAAACTTGGTCACTCGATGGAAGTGCTCAGGGAAGAATTATTCAAAAATTAAAAGGTAAAAATGATTTTAGTGGTCATATTTATATTACAAATTGGCCCTCAATGTTTTTAGCAATTTTCGCTGACCATGTAAGAGTTGTTCGAATATTACCAATTAATAATGAACGAACTGAGGTTTCCGCAGAGTGGCTATTTGAAAAAGAAACCAATAATGATAAAAAATATGACAAAAAAAATGTAATTGATTTTGCAATAAAAGTTATGTCTCAAGATGGAGAAGCATGTGAATTAAACCAAAAGGGGCTGTATAATCCTGGAATAAACTCTGGAGTATTAATGCCAGAGGAGTATGAAGTGAAACGATTTCAAGACTGGGTTAGAAGCAAAGTCAAATAATTTTTATCTTAATAAAGATTACATATTAATTATTTGATGTATTCTTTTTCAAATGTCACGTTTATTTCCAATATTGTTTATTTTATTATGGGCTTCTGCTTTTGTAACAAGCAAAGCAATTGTATCTGACTCATCTCCATTTGCCGCACTTAGCTTAAGATTTGGTTTTGTAAGCTTTGGTTTCCTTTTATTTTGTCTTTTTACAAACAATAAAATAATGCTTCCAATCAAAATTTTTTTCAAAGCGTCAGTGATTGGAATTTGTTTTCATGGGTTATATTTAGGAGGTGTTTTTTATGCTATTGATAAAAATTTATCTGTTGGAGTTACCGCAATAATAGTCTCATTACAGCCAATACTTACTGCTATATTTGCAGGGCCACTGTTAAAAGAAGTTGTTACCTGGAAACAGTGGATAGGTATTATACTAGGTTTCTTTGGAACTCTGCTAGTTATAGGATTTGACATTGGAGAATCTATTCCAATAATTGCATTAGTTGCTTCTATTATAGGATTGATAGCGATAACATCGGGAACACTGCTGCAAAGAAAAATTGGAATTGATATACCTCTTGCAACAAGCAATTTTTATCAAGCTTTCAGTGCCTTTATATTTCTCATAATTGTAACTTATCTTTTTGAAAGTCCATTTATCAATTTTTCAAGAGACTTTATTCTTTCGATGAGTTGGCAAATAATTTTTGTTTCATTTGGAGCTTTTACGATTTTACAATATTTAATAAATACTGGTACCGCAAGCAGAACAGCTACATTGTTTTTTTTAGTGCCTCCAGTATCTGTTGTAATGGCCTGGCTATTTTTAAATGAACAAATGAATATTATAGATATTTTAGGATTAGTGATTGCGACTATAGGTGTGTATATAGCAACAAGGAAATAAATTATTATTTATCTCTATTTTGAAGCTTTAAATAATTCAATATAAATAGACTTATAAAAGATATATAAAAGCCAAGAATGGTAGATGAAATTAATGTCTCAATCAGATGATGAGCATTAATAAAAGAAAATAATTTTTCTATTAATTGGTTTAAAAAGATAAATCCTACTAGGGCAATTATTCCAGATATGAATTTTAATTTAAGGTTAAACGAATTATTAAATTCAAAACTTCTTTTTTCTATAAATTGACCAAGCCAAAACCCAATAATTAAAAAGCCTAATCCAATAACAATTGAAATATCATCATTTGGCCAGATAAATAGAAGGATTATTATTAGCAATAAATATATTAAGCCTGGATATTTACTATCAAATTGATTTAGCAAAAAGAGTTTATTTTTTAAAAGTAATTCAATGAATAATAGTGAAATTATTCCTAGAATCATCCCTCCGATAACATCGCCTATATCATGTACACCAAGATATATCCTACTAAAAGATACTGAGACAAGAAGGAACATAGCCACTGCTTTGATAAATATATTATTACTTTTTAGAAATATGAATCCCCATATCACAACAGCTAAGTGAGCATGACCACTTGGAAAGCCAAATGATGGATCAAATGTATTTAACCAAGGATCAATGTTTAGAGAGTCATCTGGTCGAGGATCTTTAAATAAAGATTTGGCAAATGAATTTAACAGCGCACTTATGAAAACTAATTGTGGTAACGCACTGTATATTTTTCGATCACAGAACCAGTAACAAAATGGAATAAAAAGAAATAAAAAATCACTATAACCTAACCAAGTTATATATTGAAATAATGGAGTTATTATTGGACTTCTAATTAATAATACCCACTCCATACTGATTAATTGAATAAAGTGCCTGGCGCACTTACAGTCTTTACCTCAGAAATAGACAACATATTCCATGCCAATGCTAAATTTGAAGAGATCACTGGCTTTTTTATTAAACTTTCTGCTTCATTGATAATATTGAATGTCTTTAAATTTGTGCAAGATGCAAAGACTGCTTCATTATCTGAATTATTAATATCAACAATTGCTCGAAGTGTGTCATTTTCTGAAATCTTAGCAACGACAGAGTCATTATCTTCCTCGAAACATATTATATTCGTTATTTCAAATCCTTTTTTTTCCAAATAGTTCTTTAATACTTTAGTAACTGTGGTTGAGTATGGTGAAACAAAAGAAATTTTTTTGCAGTTTAGTTTTTTAAGTGCTTTTATTACGGAATCTATAGGGTCAGTAACTTGGGTATTTGTATGCTTTGATTGAATTAATGACTTAACTTTATCTGAGCCAATAATCGTTGAGGCGGATGTACAAGCATAACCGATTACATTATATCTTGCAGTACTGGGAAGAAGTTCCGCAGCTGCTGGTAAATCAATCTCCATTTGGGATAATGTTTCAGGTGTTACTTTTGGATGACATGGTATTCGAGAGTGTAATAGTGAAATATTATTATCAATTATTGATCGAAATTCATGTTCAATTGTTTCATCTGACTTTAAGACAATTAGACCTAGGCTTGCTTTATAGAAATCTGGTTTTATTAATTGAAAGTCATAGGACATATTTATAACCTTATATATGTTATTGATTTAATTCAATAAATTTAAATTTGGAATTATTGTGATAATAAAACGAATTATATATAATTTTTGTACCATTTCACATGGTTAAAAAGTGGCCGATCTACATCGGTTAAAAGTAGGTTAAAACAACTAACTAAGGAGGAGTTGTATGATGCAAAGAATGCATGCAGTTCTATCGCGTTTTAGCCGAAGCCAAGCCAAGCAAAAGCGTGAAAGGATGATGAATCATGTTCTTGTTAACTCTGTTAATACGAATGGCAATGGTACATCAGGATATACAGTCAAAGAAGGACCTAATAAAGGAAAAGTTCTGAAACACATTACTGTTAAACATCCAAATAAAATTTAATCAACAATATCTAAAGTCTCTCAATAGATAGTTTGTGAGAGACTTTAGGCAAAAGATTTAGTAATTGCTCATTAAATTTAAATAGTTTAAAAAAAGGGTAGAGTATGAATACATTTGTAGAAAATTCTTATTTTGGAAATGGTTTTCCAGATGATCCAATTTTAAGAGATCAAAATATGATTGTACGAACTGATGTTGACACTGTTCGTAAAGTTGTAAAAGCTTGTCTGAAACCAGAAGTGTCACCTTTAGTTGATTCTGAACTCGCTAAAAAAATAGGAATTAAATCTCTCTGGTTCAAAGATGAACGCAATCGTCTTGGAATAGGAAGCTTTAAGGCAATTGGTGCTTCATATGTTATGGCTCATGAGGTAGTGGATAAAATTGGTTTTGACTTTAATGATGAGGATCTTAAGTCATCTCTAAAAGGTAGAACATTTATAACTGCTAGTGCTGGTAACCATGGAATTTCCCTAGCTTTTGGTGCTCAACAATTTGGTGCTAAGGCAATTATTTATCTTTCAAAAACTGTCCCTTCAAATTTTGCAGATTATATAAAAACTTTTGGAGCAGAAGTTGTTATAGAAGGCAAAAATTATGAAGCCAGTATGACAGCTGCTGAAAAGGCATCCAAAGAAAATGATTGGACTCTTTTATCTGACTCGACATGGGAAGGGTATTCAGCTGGAATAGATGTTATGGCAGGATATTTGGTCATGGCGTCAGAGGCTTTTGAACAATGCCCTGAAACTCCAACACATATTTTTCTTCAGGGAGGAATAGGGGGTTACCCAGCATCTGTTGCTGCATGTGCCCGCAAATATTATGGAGATGAACCAAAAATAGTCATAGTCGAACCTACTGAAGGAAGAGTTCTTCAAGCCTCTATTGAAGCAGGTAAACCAGTTGAGTCACCTGGTGAAGTTTCAAATATGGGAAGGTTAGATTGCAAGGTTGCTTCATTAGGAGCCTTATCATCTTTAGCGCAAACATCTAATTATTTTATGACCATAACTGATGAGGAAGCCACTCAGTGCTTGTCAGAACTTGAAGAAAATGGCCTAAAGACATCAGAGTCAGGTGGAGCAGGATATGCTGGTTTACTTAAGTGTATTAAAAATAATGGTTGCGAAATAACTTCTGATAGTAAAGTGCTATTAATACTCACAGAGAAAAAACCTGATTAGTTCAGAGTTTTAGAGACAATCCTAAAAATATTGGTATAAGAGCCACAATGAATTCTCTTATATCAATCAAAAACTTATCAAAAGTTTATTCTAATAATTTTAAGGCTTTATATAATATTAATTTGGACATCAATAAAGGGGAAATTTTTGCCCTTCTAGGACCAAATGGTGCTGGAAAAACAACTCTCATTAGTATTATCTGTGGAATTGTAACTCCATCTGCTGGAACAGTTTTAGTAAATGGAAATGATATTATCAAAGATTATAGGTTAACCAGATCTGAAATTGGTCTAGTCCCACAAGAACTTACTTTAGAACAATTTGAAAATGTATTTAGTAACGTTTGTTATACAAGGGGACTTTACGGTAAATCACCTAATCCGTCATACGTTGAAAAAATATTAAAGGAATTAAGTCTTTGGGATAAAAAAAATTCAAGAATAAATGAGTTATCGGGAGGAATGAAAAGGCGAGTTCTGATAGCAAAAGCACTTTCTCATGAACCGTCTATCTTATTTTTAGATGAACCAACCGCTGGTGTAGATGTTGAATTGAGACAAGATATGTGGAAAGTTGTTGAGTCTTTACGAAAAACAGGAGTAACGATTATTCTTACCACTCACTATATTGAAGAAGCAGAAGCTATTGCTGATCGAGTAGGAGTTATCAATAATGGTGAGATGATTGTAGTTAACGATACAGCTGAGTTAATCAAAAGTATGGGAAGAAAGAAGCTAACAATTGATCTTCATGAAAAAATAAATTCAATTCCTACATTACTTGATAAATACAGTTTAAAATTAATTAATGAGGGACTTTCTGTGTGTTATTCATATGATACTCAAGGCTCACAAACTGGAATTACTTCATTATTACAAGATATAAAAGAGACTGGTCTTAGATTAAAAGATATAAAAACAGAACAAAGTTCATTAGAAAATATTTTTGTTGAACTAGTTCAGAAAGATGAAAAATGAATTTTTACGCGATAAGAGCTATATACCTTCATGAAATGGATAGAATGCGTAGGACGTTATTTCAAAGTATTTTATCGCCAGTTATTTCAACTTCATTATATTTTATTGTCTTTGGTTCTGTGATCGGTGGGATGATACCTCAAATAGATGGTGTTACATATGGTTCATTTATCGTTCCAGGACTACTTATGCTAACACTCCTAACTCAGAGTATTTCAAATTCAGCATTTGGAATTTTTTTTCCTAAATTTACAGGCTCAATATATGAGGTTTTGGCTGCTCCAATTTCATCACTTGAAATTATAATTGGTTTCGTAGGTGCTAGCGCTTCAAAGTCTCTTATAGTTGGAATAATAATACTTATTACCGCTAGTTTTTTTGTGGAAATGAAAGTTCAATATCCTTTATTAATGGCATTTTTATTAATTTTGACTTGTTTAACATTTAGTCTATTTGGATTTTTAATTGGAATTATGAGTGAGAATTTTGAGCAATTACAGGTTGTTCCTTTAATTATAATTACACCTTTAGTTTTTCTTGGCGGTAGTCTTTACTCAATTGATATGCTTCCTGAATTTTGGCAAAAGATTAGTTATTTTAACCCAGTTGTTTATTTGATTAATGGTATGAGATGGTCATTTTATGGTATATCAGATTTTAATATTTGGATAAGCGTCACCTCGCTTGTAGCTTTTTTAATGGTATGTATTGCGGGAGTTACAGTAGTGATTAAAAAAGGATATAATATTAAAAATTAAGTATCACTTGCTGCATGAAAGCGATCTTTCATTAGCCGAAGGCGTATACCTAGACTCAGGAATGGTTCTGGAGGAATCCAATTAGGGCTTTTACTCTTTTCTATAAGTTTAATTTCTTCGGTTTCATTTCCACATGCCTTATTTGCAATTTGTTCACCAAATAAAGTTCCTAATCCCAAACCAGATCCATTGAAGCAACCAGCAATGTATATATTGTTATCTTTTTTCTGAAATATTTGAGTGGCATTACCACTTCTACAGGCTATTCCTGACCAAGTTGACTCAATAATCCCATCAGAAAGAGAAGGAAATCTTTTCCTAATCCCACTTTGATGAAGTTGTTTGCGGATCTGCATTTTTTTTTGATTTAAAGTTGATGATGCAGATACTTCGGCCGTATTCCTTATAAGAATTCGTTTGTCAGCCGTTAAGCGAACTGTAGCTCCCATTGGACGAACAGATAATACCCCCCATTCTTTTGGACTGCCAATTGATTTAAACTCATCATTCGTTAATGGTCTTGTCATACTTGCTGTAAGCAAAAGTGGAAAGCTGTAATTAGAATTTATTTTTAGTGAATTAAGAAAGCCGTTTGTGCAAAATATTATATTTGACGTTGCAACAGATCCATTTTCAAAAAAACAATTAATAATTTTATTACTTTTATTCCATTTAATTAATTTAGAATTCTCAAAAAGTCTTATATTATTTGGTAATGCCTTAATCATTGATCTTGTTAATTTAGCAGGATTGAGCATGACATCACCTTTTGTATAAATTGATGTTTTGTAAAAGTTGGTCCCCAGTCGATTTTTCAAATCTGACTCATTTAATAATTTATGGTTTATGTCTATAGACTCTAATGTTTTGCTAAATTCAATTAGTCTATTTTTGTCTTTAATATCAGAAGAAGCATAATATTTTCCACATTCATTCCAGTCACACTCAACCTGATGATTATCTATAAAATTTTTAACGGCTTTGATTCCATTTCGATACATGTTTGTTTTTTCCCTATATCCTTCAAGCTTTTTGTTTGAAACAAAACCATCATTAAGAGTTGACTCGACTAGATAACCAGAATTGCGGCTACTTGCACCTTCACCACATCTTTGTGCATCTACAATCAATATTTTTTTATTTGGTTTTAATTTCCCTAGTTGTCTTGCAGCGGATAACCCAGTAATTCCCGCACCTACAATTAAGTAATCTGCCGTATGAGATCCTTTTATTCTTTCAGCTTGATTTCTTTTTTCAATTCCATGAAGCCATCCACAATTTGCGTCGTTAATAGGCTCCATATTTATTTGCCAGATTTCGATGATATTTCGTTGATTAAATAAAGTCCCAAAGCGACAGCTGGTCCAATACCAAAAGCAAAAATAAGTGTGCCAATCCCTACGGTTCCACCGAGTATCCATCCAAGAATTACAACAGATATCTCAATTGAGGCTCTGACCCAGGCAATTGGAAATTTTGTAATACGCTGTAAGCCAGTCATAAGACCGTCACGCGGTCCTGGTCCTAAGTTTGCAATTAAATAAATACCGCTGCCAAGACCAACAAAAAAGACTCCTAAAATTCCAGTAATAACATTTAGCAGGAAGCTGTTAGTTGAAAAATCAAACAAAAATAGAGATAAATCAATCATTCCTGCAATGATAATAATATTTAGCAATGTTCCTAATCCAGGCTTTTGTTTTAGAAATATCCATGCACTGAGAACTAGTACGCTAACAATAAATGTAGCAAAGCCAACGCTCCAATTTAATTTAAGTGAAAGCCCTTCTGCTAATACTGTCCATGGACTGACACCAATTGTAGAATGTATTAAAAGTGACTCTCCAAAACCAAAAAGACTGAGTCCCAAACATAATAAGATCAATGTCTTAAATCTTGGTTTGAAATTAAGAGGTGTATCTGAGCTCCAACTTGTCTTAGGAACACTTTTAATGGAGAGAAAAATTAAAGATAATTTCATAATTATACTGGATTAAACATATGGGTAATAATTACTAAGGAGTCGTGAAGCATATTTCTAAGTGTTTTATTACTACTTGTAACTAAAAACTTTGGATTAGTAACGAATTCAGTTATATAAATTTTATTATTATTTTTTTTTAATATATTTTTTTCTATTAACGAATTAACTACTCTTCTAACAGTTTCTCTTGGGATGAGAGTTGACTCAGCAATAGAATTTAGATTAACAGGTTTAATTACTCCTTCAGAATAAAAATCAACATTCTTATCAGATATCTTCTTTTTTAAATCGTTATCAAAAAAAAGACACGATGAAAGCACGCAACATTCGTTATAATTGAGAGGAGAATTACTAATATACTGAAAACATAGTGACCAGTACCAATGTAACATTACCCATATTCTTAAATAGCTTAATTGATTAATATTCGAGAGATGATCAGTATCTATTTTATAAATTTTTTTTATATAGTTTAATTCAGCTAAGTTGTCTAATAGAGAAGACCAATTTCCCCTCATCTTTTTGGCAATCCATAAATGAGATTTTTTAAATAAATCTGTATCAAACATAATTTCAAAAGGAAAAAAATATCCTAACTTTTTATTTCGTGCATCTGGAACAATATTTAACCACGGTTTCAATTGTCTCCTGACAGTTTCTTTTGGGTAACCAGTGTTGTATGAAATACATTCAATTGTATTTTTAGAGAATTTTTTAGATATATTGGAATATTCAAATTTGAAAAGGGGATGATTCATGAATTCATGTATTGGAAGATTCATTTTTATTATCTCTTGATGGTACGGCGCATTTTTATTCAGGTAAGTGTAAACTACTGTATTAATTATCATGAAGCTTAATGGAGCTAATGTTTTAGCGGCAACACGTGATCCCAATGTTTTTTCAACTTCATCTCCGTAACTGGCAATATTTAAAAAAAAGTCACTAAATCCTGATAAATGAAGTAAAAGTAATTTATGAACTTTATCCCGAGGTAGCTTTGATAGTTTTTCTTCAATATCTGCTATGTCACTGTTTCCTATCATACTTTAACAATAAAACCTATTTTGGGCACATTGTAAATTAAAAAACTCAATTTGGGTAAGAAAGATATATCATTATTCTCTAGATATGTGACAATCATTCAAGCCCAATGCGAGCACATTAGTGCTCGCATACTAAAGGAAATAATTTTTATTATGATGCAAGATAAGACTGATTTGTCAAAAAAGATTAAGGAACTTACTGCTCTTCGTAAAAGTATATCGCTTGACCTTAAAGTCATTGCACAAAATACCAATATACCTACACAAATATTAAAAAATATAGAACTACACGATTTTAATAAATTGCCGCCTCATCCAATTGGTGATTCTTTTATTAAGCAGTATTCTTTTGTAATTGAAAATGAGTCAAAGAAACCAAAACACCGAAGTTCGCAAAAACTAGCCAATAGCTGAACCAGCATTAAATATAGGAAGATACATTGCAATAAGTAGCACGCCTACAATTCCACCAATTATAACCATTGATAATGGCTCTATCATTGTAGAAATATTTCCAACGACATTATCAAATTCTTCTTCATAATAATTAGCAATAGAAGTAAACATTTCTTCTAGATTACCAGTTCGTTCTCCAACTGCTATTAATTGAGAATAAGTATCTGGAAACATTTTCTCATTAGCACATAATTTTGACATGTCTTCTCCAGAAAAGACTCCTCGTTTTACTCTTTCTAATGCTTCAATATACAAAGTATTTGAAGTTGATGAAGTCGCAATATCCAAAATCTCCAATACATCAACACCTGCTGCAAATAAATTTGCTTTAATTAATGCAATACGAGAGATTGTTGACTGCGCTAGAACTGGACCAAATATTGGAAGCTTAAGGGAAATTCTATCGACAGATTTTTTAAATCCTGCTGAAGCGCCCATCATGAATCTAAATAGCATTATGAACCCAATGATTGAAAGTAAAGATATTAAGCCTCCCCATCCTTGAATAAACTCACTAGCTGCAATTATTGCTTTAGTGGGACCTGGCAATTCAACACCCATACCACCATACATTTCCTCAAAAACAGGAACAACTTTCCAAAGTAAGAATACTGTTATGAGCAAAGCAATACACATGATGATAACTGGATACATGAGAGCGCTTTTAATTTGCGATTTTAATTTCTGTCTTTTTTCCAATATCTCAACAAGCTTATCAAAAAAGATATCAAGTTTTCCTGAAGCTTCCCCAGCTTTAATCATATTAATATAAATATTATCGAAAACTTTTGGGTGTTTTGCAAAGCATTGTGAAAGCTCAAAGCCACCTCTAAGATCTTGAACAATTCCACTGATAATTTTTTTCATGTTTTTATCAACTACTTGATTTTCAGTCATTTCTAATGAATCAATAATTGGCAATCCAGCCCTTATCATTGTTGCAATCTTTTTTGAGAAAAGCATTACTTCTTGAGGCTTGACTGATCCTCCACCGATAAATGGTATTTTTGATAACAGACTTTCACCGTCGTTATCCTTCTTCTTTTTTGCTTTATCACTAGCTGACTTTTTCTTTGATTTAGCCAAAGAAATAATGATTATCTTTTGTTCTCTTAATCTAAAGGCTGCTTCATCTTCATTTATGGCTTCAATTACACCGTCGGTGTAAGTATTTTTTTCTCCAATAATTCCTTTATAATCGTAAGCAGGCATAATTTTATGAAATAAATAATGTTCTTTGGTATTCTTCTAGCGATAAGACCCCATCGTTTATATATACAGCGCCTACTTCTTGCATTGATTGAAAGCCTTCTTTTTTTGCAACTTTTTCCATTTCGGGTATTGTTAAATTCTTTAAGATTCCATCTTGTAAATCTTCTGTAATCTTTAAAATTTCATAAATACCTTGTCTTCCTTTATACCCAGAATTATTGCACTCACTGCAACCTTTTCCTACATAGGGCTTAAGATCTGGCGGTAGTTTCATTTGCTTAAGTAATTTAGCTGAGGCGTTTTTATCTTCAACTTTACATTTTTGACATACTTTCCTCGCTAACCTCTGACCAATAACTAATGATACTGATGATGATATTAAATAATTTGGAATTCCCATATTTACTAAACGAGTAATTGTTTCCACTGAACTGTTTGTATGGAGAGTACTGCAAACTAAGTGACCTGTTAATGCTGCTTCAACAGCAATATTTCCAGTCTCTTGATCTCTGATCTCCCCAACTAAGATTACCTCAGGGTCTTGTCTAAGAAATGTTCTTAGTGCTTTAGCAAAAGTATAATTAATTTCACTTTTCATTTGTGATTGGCCAATCCCTTCAAGTTCATACTCAATTGGATCTTCAGCTGTTAGAATATTTCTCTTTGGATCGTTTAACTCACTTAAAATTGAATATAATGTCGTTGTTTTGCCACTACCAGTTGGTCCAGTCACAAGCACCAGTCCTTGAGTTGCATAAATAGCATCATTAATTTTTTCTAATTCATCAGGCTTAAATCCCATATCGGCAAGATCAAGTTTAATAGAATCTTTTCTTAAAAGTCTCATTACAACCCTTTCTTGTCCTCCTTGGACTGGAAGAAAGGAGACACGAAGATCGAATTCAATATTGTTGTGTGAGAAAGCTATTGCACCATCTTGAGGCATTCTTTTTTCCTCAATTCTTGCACCGGATAGGAGTTTTAGAATTGATACTGTAGCAAGATATCTTTGATTAATCTCATCTGCATACTGATCTTGAACCTGTAAAACTCCATCAATTCTGAACCGTAATTGCTTTTTTGTTCTAAAAGACTCGATATGCATATCACTCACATTTCTTTTATATGCATCAAGCAAAATAGATGTAACAAACTGTTCTGCTTCGGTTCGATCTCTTTCGGTAATTTCAACCTCTGGAGCAACTTCTTCTTTTTGTTTTCTTAATGATCCAAGAGCAACAACTTCACCACCTGCATCAGTTGCCATTCCAGCTTTTTCAAATAGTTTTTGAAGATTAGATTGGGTCACAAGAATCATGTCAATATTCATGCCAGTCATTACTTTCAAATTCTTTTCATAAGAAAGTTTTGTCTGATCACAAATTGCAATAGAGAGTGTCGAGCCGATCACCTGAAATGGAAATATCATATTACTTTCCATGTATTCAGGAGTTAGTTTTTTTACAGCTTCATCATTTATTCCTTCTGGATCAATTTCAGTTAATTGCAATCCATAACTTGAGGCAATAAAGCTCGCTAGTGATTGCTCATCCATCAGGTTTCTTTCAAATAGAATTGCCGACATGGGTTTACCAGTCTCATTACTATGAGCTATGGTATTATCTACATCTTTTTGAGATAATATTCCTTGTTGTGAAGCAATAGTAATGATCTCTCTTACGGCATCATTTGAAATTATATCTGACATTTATAAAATTCTAGGTGCAATAAATATTAATAATCGATCAAGCTTATCATCTTTTGTGACACTCTTAAATAAGTTACCAAATACAGGAATATCACTAAGGATTGGTGTTCTCGATGAGCCTTTTGTAGAAGTTTGTTCATAAATACCACCAATCATTACAATTGTTTGATCTTCAACCAGCAGCCTTGTTGTAACTTTAGTGCTTGAAATAGGTGGGTTAGCCTGTGATGTATCAGCATTATCTTTATTAATATCAATATTTAAAATTATATTTCCATCTCCAACAATACTTGGTGTTACTTCAAGTTTAAGATCTGCATCTTTAAATTCTGTCTTAGTCTCACCATCTTCAGTTGTTGTAAATGGAATTTCCATACCTTGAGTAATTGTTGCAGTTTCATTATCTAGAGTGAAAATTTTAGGATTTGAAACAATCCTACTCAACCCAAGAGTTTCAAGGGCTTGAAGCTCAACTAAAAGATTAAGGTTATTGGATCTTAGTAACATTCCAAGTGAACCAGTCATTGCACTTATTGGGTTATTAGATAAGCCTCCATCTTGCAATGGAACTGTCCATAGTTTTGTTTCTTCGTCATAAACGGGTGTTCCTAAAGAAAGTGATTTAGTAGAATCACCAGTTATATTATTCATTGATTGGCCGATTCTTGTGCCAAAAGCTTTATCAAAGTCAGAGCCTACTTCAACAACAAATGCTTCAATCAAGATTTGTTGTGTTGGAACATCTATTTGATTAATTAGCTTTTCTATGAAATTAAGATCATCGGCTCCACCGAGCACAATCAGAGAGCCTAGTCTAGCATCAACAGTCATTTTTACTCTATCAGCAGTACCTCCGGAAGATTCTCCTTCATCTCCTTCACCAGCTGAGGCAGTAGAGTCCATATTTTTCAGGATATCTTCAATCTGAGCCTTAACTACCGTAGGATTACTATAGAAAAGTTTGAATATCTCAGATCTCACAGGCGCAATAGACTTGTTTAAATCCATTGCTTTTCTAATTTCAGCCTTACGTTTTAAGTTATATGCTTCTTGAGCAGTTAAAACATCTTTTGAATGTATACGAACAATATTTGTTTTTGGATTTAATGTTAATGCGATATTTTTAATTTCTAGAATAGCTTCTAGGACGTCATCCCAATCTTCATTTACAATTCTTGCTTTAACATTGCCTTTAACTTCATCCCCAACAAGTATATTTTTACCTGTAATAACAGAGAATGTTTGCATTACCTCTCTGATTTCAACGTTTTCAAAATTTACTGAAATAGGAAATGTCTGGGTGAAATTTTTATCAATAATTTTTGTATAATCAGTCATTATACTTTCATCGATAAAGATTCTTCTATCAGGTCTTAACGCCGTGTCTGTTTTTGTATTTGGTTTTGGGCCAAGTTTTACACTTTCCTCAATAACAGGCTGATTTTCTTTTGCAAACTCAGTTGGCTTGAAATCTTCTTTAACTTCACTATCCAACATCATGTATTCAGCACAAGATAAAAGTAATAATGGAGTTAGAATTGCAGCAACAATACTAAATTTTCTCATGAATATTTGCACAGTATTCATATCTCTATTGCATATCCGATCCAGTTATAGTTTGAACAGGATTAAATACCTGCTTTTCAACTTCATCTGCACCTTCTTTTTCAAAAGTCACCCCATCGATAGAAATTGATTTTAAATTATGTTCATCATTCCCTATCGGATCTCCTACATATAAGAAATAATCATCACCTCCTGGGAAACTAACAATAGCTAATGATCCTTTTGAAGATGTCACAACTCCTTTAACAAAATATTGATCAAGACTTAGGCGAAGCATAGGATGTACGCTATTATCACCAGCTGCAGGCGATGCAGACATTGATGTTTGATCACCACTGGATTGCTTTGTGAAACTTCTTGAGAATGGATCAACATCAGCAAAAGAAAAGCTTGAAGAAAGAAGGCCTAATATTAATGCTAGATATATTATATTTTTTTTCATATTAATCAGCCGCCTTAACTAGTGATACTGTTGCAGCGGCAACAATTTGACCCGGAGTTTCATCTGTATCTATTTTCTCAGACTCAATATTAACGATTTTGTTTTTATTAGCTATTACATTTCTAAACTTAAGGTAGTTAGTAAAAGAGCCAGTAATTTCAAAATTAACCATTAATTTATAATATGCTATAGGTCCACCTTCAGCATTTGGATCTTCAAAATTCATCTCACCCATGTCCATACCCATGTCCATACCCATGTCCATACCCATGTCCATGGCAAACATATCCATGCCATCATCACATCTAACGGCAAACATATCACCATCAGCCGGCATCATATTAGGGTCCATATTTGGATCCATCATCGGATCCATCATAGGATCCATCATAGGATCCATCATCATCATATCATCTCCAGCCCCAGACTTTTGTCTAACAGGAACTTCTTCCGCTCTAGTTATATCTTTTATCGTTAATCGATATAAAACTGATGCTTCCGTTAAGTCTGCATAGAAAGCTTCAAACTCATCATCAGTTACAAACAATCCACTTTTTGATTTTTTTTGATCATTTAATTCTGACACCTCTTGTTTCAGGTTTTCAATTTCATCATTACAACTAATTAATTGTTGATTCCATTTATCAATCTCAACAATTTTATCTTCTTGTTTATTTAGTGATGGATTTATGAATATGAAATACCCACCAAATACAAAAATGATCAGCCCACCTGTGATACTTGCACGCCGAACAAGTTTTGCATCGTTAAATAGTGATTTACCAATTGCGCCTTTTTTTTCTTCCCCAGGCGCACCAGGAGCGTCAGACTTCTTTTTAAATAAGTTTGCAGTATCTATGCCAAATATCTTTGCCATCTATTCTTCAACCTCCTCATTTACTTCTACAAGTTGAGAGTTTATCAACTCTGATTTAATTATTAATTTTACAACAAACTTTTTAATTGTTGATCCTTCTTGAGCTAGTGATGATTTTTCTAGTACCACATTTTCAAATAATTCTGTTCCTTTAACACGAGTAATATATTTTATAACATCTGCATCAGACAAAGCCTCTCCCTTGACTTCATATTTTTCCTGTCCGTTAAAATCAAGATTTGTTAGCACAATATTAAATCCCGCCTGATAAGCGATCTCACGTAATACTTTTGCAGCTATGTTTTGATTTGTTGTTGCTGTTTCAGATAACATTAATTGTTCGTTAATTTTATCTTTTTCACTTATCAATGCTGAATACTGACCTTGAAGTTGTTCAATTTCCATTTTAAGCATATCGTAGTCTGATAACGCTTCTTGGTTAGAAGAAGATTGAAAATAGTATGAAGAAAAAGCATATATACCAAAGACAATCACAGCTATAGAAATTCCGATTGCAAAAATTCCAGAAATAAACTTGTTTTTTATTGAGCTTTTAACCCCTTCACGGTTTGGAAGAAGGTTGATATTTTTAACGCCAGTAACCTTTTGATAATACCCAAAAATATCAAGTTTTCGAGTAGCAAGGCCGGTCACAGCAGCAAATGATGAATTATTTTCCTCAGCATCGATCTTACTTTGAACGTTAGCTGGAATTTGCATCTTTGAAAAAGGATTGAAATTAACAACTGTTAGATCAGTTAATTTTTCTGATAAAACTTTATTAATCATTTCACTATTTGGAGTGTCGGTAACAATGAAAATTGAGTCAACCTTGTCAGACTTAAATCGATTTTGGTAAGCGGTTAAGTTTTGCCTAATTTGTAAAATGTATCGATCAATAATTGGAGCTAATGCAAGAGTATCACTTTGTTTTACGCCAAGCACAGCTTTATCCGCATTACTCAAAAATAAATCACTAACAAATGGATCATCTCCTTTTAGCACCAGTAAATAATTTTCATGAGATCCAATTTCTAAAATTGCCATTGGCTTTTGAGCGATGTTTGGCAACGCCATAGTTTCAAATGCGTTTCGAAGTGCAAAGCATTTAACATCAAGAACCACAGGTTGTAATCCCGCTTGTGTTACAATGTCTATGTACGCATTAACATCACTTAATTTTGATGCAACAAAAAGAACATCCATCATGTTTGATGTGGAGTCTTTTCTAATTACTTGATGAAAAATCGAATACTCATCAATTGTACCAGGCAATTGGGTTAAGTTTTCCCAGAGAGAATTAAATTCAATAGCATTTTTCATCTCAAGGTCGCTCATGAGAGGCATCGCAATAACTTTTACAATTGAGCTTGATACAGGAAGAGATACAGCCGCATTAGTTGTAGTAAATTTGCCTGACTCTAAAGCTATTTTGATTGCTTCTACAAATGGCCCTTGACTTACTTTGATGTCTTCTACGCGATCAACATGTCGAGCAGTTAATTTTTCAACAATCCATTCTTCTTTTTCAGTTTGAGTTAATTGAAGTAATCGAATACCGCTAGGACCTATATCCACTCCGACAACTTCTTCTTGCTGAACAGAATATTTACTAAGTGAGTCAATGATACCTGTGCTAAGTTTTGCGATTAATTTTCCAAAAAAAGACTTCTTTTCGTTTGTGCCACCAACACCTGTTGGAGATGCAGAAGAAGAACTTCCTTTTTTACTGAAGATCGATCCAAGCGAGCTGAAGATATTTGTTATACTTTTGAACATTTTATGCTTAAATACTAAGGATTTTATTTATAAAAACCAATGAATTTAATACCTTATTCAGATTATAATTAAACAATAAAAATTAATTATTAGTAAATTACAATCCCATTAAATCATTGAGTCATAAAGAAAATTCCTAGATTTGTTATCTTAAAAGGTCTAGACTAACTTTTATGGACGATATTATTACAAAAAGTGCTGAAATTAGCGGTTTATCAGACATTCACATACAGTCAGGACTACCTCTTGCTTTACGTATAAATGGGTCGATCCAGAGAGATTCAACGCAAGTTATTTCAGCAAAAGATATCGACGACTTTCTTAAAGACAAGTTGAGTAAGGAGCATCAAGAGAAGTTAAAGGTTAAAAAAGGTCTAGACCTTGCAATGGTCATTGGTTCAACCAGATTCAGAATTAATATTTATTCTGCTTACAACGGAATGAATATTGTTATGAGAAAAATTGAAACAAAGATACCAGATTTTTATCAAATGGGTTTTCCTCCAGTTGTAGAGAGTAAACTGAGTACATTAAACGGATTGATACTTGTTACTGGTCCAACTGGATCAGGTAAGTCAACGAGTCTTGCCGCAATGATTGATTATGTAAATACGAATAAGGATGTAAATATTATTACGGTTGAAGATCCAATTGAGTTTGTTCATGAGCCTAAAAATTCAATTATTACGCAAAGAGAGTTGGGAGCTAATACGCCTACATTTACAGATGCGCTCCGAGAAAGTTTAAGAGAAGATCCGGATGTAATTTTAGTTGGAGAGCTGCGTGATCAAGAAACAATTTCTCTTGCCTTAACAGCCGCTGAAACAGGTCACTTAGTTTTTGGAACTTTACATACTAGTGGTGCGCCTAACACTATTCATAGAATTATAGATGCGTTTCCTCCAGGGCAACAAGATCAAATCCGAGCACAGATTGCAACATCGTTAAAGATGGTCATTACACAACGTTTGATGAAAAGGGCTGATGGAACAGGAAGAGTAGCTGCATTTGAAATTCTTGTAAGCAACAATGCTGTTCAAAACTTAATCCGTGAAAATAAAATTTTCCAACTTCCAAGTACTATGCAAACAGGAGTGTCTGACGGAATGGTTCAAATGGAAAAATCGATTGAAGAGCTCTTAACCTCAGGGGTAATTAATCATGATGGAATTGGACACTAAACGAAAAAACGGTTTCTCACTTTTAGAAGTAATTGTGACTGTCGCCATTCTTGGCTTAGTTGCTTTATTTGCAGTTCCAAATTTAGCTGGGTGGACATCATCACGAACAGCGGAAAATGATGTCGCAAAAATAAGAGGTCTTATTGATTATGCTAAAGTAAGGAGCCAGAACATTGGCTTTCCAATAATCTTAGAGCAATCAGGCAATCGAATAATGGTTATGAACATTGATAGCCTTAATTCTTCTTTTTGTAACATAGGCAGCGGATCAACTGGTAGACCTAGAATGACTGATCCAGAGTACCCTGTAGCATTAGAGTTTGAAGCATCCGTTCGAACAAAACATGATCCATCTGGAAATTCACAGTCAACAACCTACAGATACTCGAGTAGTAGAATTTGTTTTAATCCAGATGGAACATCAAAAGGCGGTGGATTTGAAGTTACACGTGATGCTGATACAAGATTTAGAGTCGATATTGGGCCAACAAGTTTTTATGATGTTACTCGATATTCACCTCAACAACGAACATGGATAGAGTGGAATTAATGAATAAAAATCAACAGGGTATAGCACTGATAGAGGCATTGGTTGCCGCAGTCATAGTTGGCATAGGCTTTGTTGCTGTCTACGGATTAGCGTCCACATCAACACGGGTTTTGATGAGTTCCATTGATCGTGAAAAACAAAATATGTTAGCCAATATGATCTATGAAGACTTGCTTACGGATACAGTCAACATAGATAAGTATCATAATATGGACTTTAAATCAGGATCATCTGGTAGTGGTACTCATGATAAGAAAAGGGCTAAATGGTTCGCTAAAGCAAATAAAAGGTTAGGCAGTGTACTCCCAAGTGATAAGAGAAAAATTGAAGTTGTGAAAAAAACCAAAAGCGGAAAAGATTATTATGTTGTTACTATTCGCATGGCATCCCGTGATGGTAAAGCAAGTAATCATTTTAAAAGAGTAATAAATGCACCATAATCAAGAAGGATTCACATTACCTGAAATATTAATTGGTCTTGCCATAAGCTCGATCATTATTGCAGCATCCTTTGCATCTTACATTGTAATTAAAAATAATTACGACTTTCAAAAAGACATGAAAAATATTTCTCAAACATCAAGAGCCGTTGCAACAATGATTATGCGCGATGTTCGTATGGCAGGGTATAATTATGACGATGGACCATCGAAGCAGAAACCAACAATTGCTACAGGTATAAAGATTACTGACGGCAGAACAACAGATCCTGACTCAATTGAGATAATATATGATAAATCTTATACTGAAAGATTAAAAATTTCTTACTACACGAAAAAGTACAATAATAGATTGAGACTTTATAAAAAAGTCGAAAAGTGTAATGCAATGAATTGTGCTGCAAGTTCTTTACAAACGGTAATAGCAGAGTCGCCAATAGCAGATTACGTTGAAGATCTTCAGTTCACTGGTTTTAAGAATGGAGATGCACTTGGAACTGGTTCTGTTGCTTATGGACAGGGAAACATGAGGGCAATTGTGCCAGTAAAGGTTACAACTAACTGCAGCAATAACAATGGAGCCAATAAATCAATTGATGGATCAACAACTATTTCCACATTTTATCAATGCAATGACAATAAAACGTATTCTTGGTTAAAATTTGATTTTGATAAGCAAGTGCGAATAACCAAAATTTTTATTGAGACAGCTGCTGGAGTTGATGGTGGAAGTTTAGGAGCTCAAATGGTTAGGCCGTTCGATAATGCAACTTATCCCTATGGAGTAAATCAATACATTCAGTCTGGCTTTCAATTCATGATAGGGCCAAATTATTATGTCAATAAAAGACCAAAATGTGCATCTGAACAAGGGCCAACGAGCTGTGCAAATTATAATTCAGGTTCAGGTGGGATTGGACAAGATAAACATTTTGATGCCATTTGTGTTGGCGTCTCAGGAATAGTTGATGCTGGTAGTAAATCAGCTTCTGGAGGATGTACATCAAACAACGTGCAATTCAATATTCTTAGAGAATGGGCGGTAGATCAGTTTAGAGTTCAATTGGGAAATGATAATTTTAAATGTTCTTATACTCAATCTGGACAGAAATGTAACCCGATTCATCGTATGGGAAGTTATCCTCATTACTTAGGAGAAATAAGATTTTATGGAGAAGTTTTTGGTGAACCTCAGAATCCTCAAGAAGTAGAAATTGGACTTTTAATTAGGAGTGCAGATGAACATGGTAACACTCCAATACAGAAAACGTATAATATTGGAAACAGAAGCATTGTTACAAATGATAATTATATAAGAGATAGTTATTCAATATCTGCACTTATAAGGAATAGTTACTATGGAATATAGTAAATCAAACCAAAGAGGATTTGCTCTTATCTTATCAATGGTGATGCTCTTGGCGATGACATTGATGGGATCTGTATTATTAATGAATGCTTCATCTCAAAGTAAAGTCACTGGTAAGAGTGAAAGCAGTAGGCAAACGTTCTTATCTGCAGAAACAGGAGTGGAAGCTGCTCGTCGTTGGTTATCAATTGAAGCAGCGACTGGAACATTACCAAAGAATGGAAGCTCTTCAGTTGGAACTTTATGCAAATTTCAACTTGATGATACCTATAAAGTCGCAGGAGATGATGGAACTAGTGGTAGAGGTATAAAGATGACAAGTGAATTAGGTGTTACAAATACAAATGAAAAGCTCATTTATGATAATCAATCATTTACGTGGTTTACGACAGAGCACACCACAACCAATTATAAGGGTACTGGAATTGGTGGCGGAATTGGTGGTGGAACTGGATATGTAGGAGGAGGAGGCAATATGACAAGCTATTTATATAAAGTCTTTGCTTGTGGAAAAGGCCCAGGTTCTTCGAATGCCTATACGAGGACATTAATTGAGGCTATAGTAGGGATTAACAAGTAATGAGTAAGCACTTAAAAATTTATGTTTCTTCAATTGTGCTGTTTTTTATAGCAAATACAGCAGCACACGCTTTGTGTGATTTTGAAAAAGTATTAATCGGTTCATCTTTAAATTCATTTCAAAATAAATTTGTAGGAGATGCTGGAACGAATAGCAGCAAACTACATGGATATGATATTCCTATAGAACGTATTTGTGATGATTTCGAACAGGCAATTGTGAAGTATAATTTTATCGATAAAGATTTACATCAAATAATTATCAGAGATTACAAAAATGATGCCGACTATTTAAAAAGTCTAAAATATTATTACGGTGACCCAACAGAAGGATATGGTCGAGCTGGAACAAGTGGTCTTGCTTACTATTACTGGGATAAAAGTGAAAAATCTGTTTTTCTTATCGATAAAATTTTTGGAGATTCTAGAGAGCAGGTGGTTGAAATAGTCTCTGATCGCTTCAATGAACTATCATTAAAATACATGGATATGGACAATGAGTAGATTTTTAACATTCATAGCTATTCTGTCTTTATCTCTAAGCATTTCTTCTAGTAACGTTCTTGCAAAGAGTGCGCCTCCAGGAACAGGAAAGTCAGATGTTAAGGCTAACATACTTATTATGTTGGATCGATCTGGGAGTATGGGCTGGACGGCTCCAAGTACAGCACCAGTTAATAATCCTCATGACGTTGTTATGGACTCGAATAATGCGCATTGGGCAACAGAATATAACAGAAGTTATCTCAAAAAATATAATGCTGGCGGAAAATTATTGAAAGAAATTCGTGGAGGTGGTGGTTCTGGTCAGCAACAGTTTCGTTATCCTGGTAAAGTAGCTGTAGACAGTGGTGATAATGTTTATTTTATAGATACAGGGAATAAAAGAATCTTGTCCTATGACTCATCTGGTAATTGGAGATGCACAAGTTCGACATTTCCAAATAATTCAACTCACATTTATGCTGATCTTGAAGTAACTCCAAGCGACTCAATAGTAGTTAATCAATCGGGCGTCACATACATCTATGATACCGGGTGTTCGCTAAAATCAACTATTACCCCAGACCCAAATTATTATAATTCTGTTGGCCCTCATGCCATTGATCAAAACAATAAAAGTTATTATTTCGATAATAACACAAAAGTTCTGACACGATTTAACAATGCATCAAATTACTTCATGCAGGTTGAAAAAACTGAAGCAAACTTAACTCATAAAAGTTCACTTGGTTCTCCATATGACATAGAAGTTGATGGCGCAAATCGTCTTTATATTTTAAGTAGCACTAATCATAAAATTTATGTTTATAACGCAACTACATTTGCGCATCTTTGTACTATAGGTGATGGATATGGAAGTCGATCTGACCAAGGTCAATTGCGAAATGCTAAGGGTTTTGGAGTGCAGGGTGACAAAGTTTTTGTTGGTGACACTGATAATAGTCGAATTGTAAAATTTCAAATGACGCTTTGTACCGGAGGGGCAAGCCTTACAGGAAATGCATCATTCGATGGCCTGTATGGAAAGTCGGAGAAACGAATTGCAATTGCGCGACGTGTTTTGAAGAAACTTGTCTCTGATACATCATTAACAACTGGAGCAAATTTTGGTCTTCAAGAGTGGGGATCAAGTGCTAGAATTAGAATTCCAATTACAAAAAATGGCGCAGCCCAAATTTATACTGACTTAGATCGTTTTCCTACCGGCGGTGGAACTTACCTAGATCGAGGTATGGATAATGCAAGATCTTATTGGACTGGATCACAATCACCAATTAGCCCTAAAGCAAACTGTCAGCAGAACTATAATATTGTTTTCAGTGATGGACAGTGGTGGGGAACTTCTAATATTGCAACGGCTACATGGTTACGTACTAACAAGGGGGTAAAAACATTTGCACTTGGATATGCTGGATATGGAAACACAAGAAATTATCAAAATCTTGCAACAGCTGGTGGAACTAAGACCCCATTATTTGCTGATGATGAAGATCAATTACTGCAGCAGTTGACATACGCAATTAAACAAGTTCTTCAATCGCGTCTAACATTTACAGCCCCTGTAATTATGCCTGATATGACTTCTGGAGATTCAATCTATCAAGCAGTGTTTAATTATAAAAAAGATCATCAATGGCAAGGAAGACTTCTTAGATATAAATTAAAAGCTGACGGAACAGTTGGAGCTAAACAATGGGATTCAGGAGAAAAATTAGAAGCGAGAGCAGCAGATACAAGAAATATTTGGACAGTGAGCGCAAATCTTCCTGCTGGATTAAATAATTTTGTTGCCGCAAATCAAAGCGTTTTAAGATCTGAGTTATATTTAGGAGGAACAATGGGTACGGTTGCTGATGCGACTAATTTGATAAATTTCACTAGAGGCATTGATACTTATGATGAAGACTTAGATGGTTCCACAACTGATGAACGTTGGAAACTTGCGGATATTTACAATTCAAATCCTACACTTGTAAATAATCCTTCATCTGGAATGGATACAGCTGATAAAAATTCAGATGATTTTTATAGAAGTCAAAATGGCTATAAAGCCTTTAAGGATCGCTGGAAAGCGCGAGCTACAACTATTTTAGCTGGCTCTAACGGGGGAATGCTGCATGCATTTAGTAATGCAGATGGTTCTGAAAAATGGGCATTCATACCACCTTCTCTTATACCTAAACTTAGAGGTGTCAGTTCAGGTAAAGCAAATAAAACAAATTCTATATACGGTGTCGATGGATCCCCTGTTGTGAAAGATATTTATCATAATGGTGCATGGAAAACAGTCGTCGTTTTTGGGATGGGTGAGGGCGAACATTCCTACTCAGCACTAGATATAACAAATATTGATGCTCCAAAACATATGTGGACTTTTAAAAATGATCCATCAACTCAGACCGTAACGTACTGGAATGCAGCAGGAAACAAAACTGAAGAAGCCTATGCATCAATCTCACCATCTCGAGATTATTCTAAATTAGGACAAGCGGTTTCAACTCCAAGAATTATTCGAATTCAAAGTGGAGGAGTGGATAAATGGGTAGCAATATTTGGAGCAGGTGGAAACGGTGGTGCTGCAACTGCATACGGATCTGCTGTGTATTTAATTGATATTGCAGATGGTGGCAGAGTATTGAAGAAAATAGATGTTGCTGACAAAGCTGGAAATAAAGTTGTTAATTCAGTTATCGCATCAGTGGTTCCAGTTACACCTGATACAACATCAACTGCAAATTATAAAGGCGCATTAGTATACTTTGCAGACTTTGAGTCAAAGTTATGGAAACTTAATTTAACAAATAAAGGGACCATGTATCAACTTCAACAGCTATTTGATGGCGAAGCAACAGAAAATAATGGACGAAGAGTTTTCCATGATGTGACTTTATCGCTTGATGACAATAGTGATCTTTGGGCGTTTTTCGGAACAGGTGATCGGTATAATATTGCAGATGAAGATCCAAAAATTAAGAATAGAATTTTGGCAATTAAGGATACAAATTATCCATCGTTTAAAAGTGGAGTATCATCTATTACAGCAGCAAAATGTAAAAATGTAACATCTGCTGGAGCTTCATGTCCTGATGCAAGTCATAAAGGTTGGTATGTTGATTTATTGCCTAATGAAAAAATTACAGGATCTTCAGCAATCATGGATCGTGTTGTATATTTCCCAAGATATATACCTAATAAATTGAATCCGTGTAATCCAGGATCAGCAACTTTAAGTGCACATGCATATACTTGTGGCAATACTCTCAAGAAATTTAAACTAGGGTCTGGTATGGCGACTACGCCAATAATTTATAAAGGAAAGATATATATTGGTATTAGTGGAGCTCCTGGTGGAGGCATGGGTTCAGGTTGGACATCTAAAGATAATCTTATTATTGGAAATACCATCTCAGGAAGTGGAGGTTCTAGCAACTCATTTACAATTAAGTCTTGGAGACAAATTTTTTAAAGCATGAATATGCTTGGTGAGTAATAAATTTTTATTAACCAAACTATTACTGCCCCAATAGATAAAAAAGTTCCAAATGGAATATACTGTGATCGTTCCATCTTCTTTATTAGAATAAGTCCAATTCCAACGATTGAGCCCAGAAGAGATGATGCTATCAATACTAAAAATGTATTTTCAAGGCCCATCCATAAGCCAATCATAGAGATCATTTTTACATCTCCCATTCCCATACCTTCTTTTTTACGTATCAGAATAAATATCTTTGATGTTAAATATAAGACACCTCCACTAATTATCCCGCCCAATAAACTCTCTAACAAAGACAAATTAAAAATAGAGTAAGAAAAATAAGAGATTAATACTCCAGCTATACTAATAAAATAAGTAATAGCATTAGGAATAATGTACTTATTGAGATCTGTGAAAAAAATAATTACAAGCGATAAGTAAAAAAAGAATGCAAGCACTGACTCTATATTTACTCCGTATATCAGACCTAAGTATAATGCTCCAACCCCAGCTAACGCCTCAACAATTGGATATTGAAGTGATAAAGATTTTTGACAACATGCAGATTTGCCTCTTAAAATGAAAAACCCAATCAAAGGTATATTTAAATAAAATGGAATTGGTTTATTGCAATGCATACACTCTGATGGAGTAAACATCGATTTATCAACTGGAAGACGATAAATGCAAACATTTGCAAAACTTCCAAAGCATAACGAAAAAGCAATTACAAAAGCTACTTCAATGGGAGTCATAAGACTGGAGGTTAAAAGACTTACCAACTTTTTTGATTAGTATTTCTTATCCAAAAACGATTACTGCTGTTCATTTTATCATAAGCATAGGCAATATAACTTGATGTATTGCCTGATATGCAATATCTGAAGTTTTCATTATCAAGAGTTACCTGGCCACCGAACAAACCATTATTAATAGTAGTGGTTTGATCACCACAACCACCACTTGGTCGATAATATTGTTTATTGATTGATTTATACTCTTCTTGCTCCAGGTATATTGATTGAAGTCCTGTTTGTGCTTGCTTATTTTTTACTCCAGTAATGTATCCATTATATGACACTATTCCAACGGCTGCTAGAATACCAATAATAGCAACAACAACTAATAATTCTAATAAAGAGAAACCTCTCAAAGTACTATCGAGTTAATGTAACTACTCTTTAGTTACAGTACTTCTTGAGTAGTCATTACTACCAGGGCCCCAACGAGTATTTACAAAACATCTTTGAGGGTTAGAGTTTTGACAATAGATCCATGTTTGTCCAACATATGATCCAGATGTAGGAGGAGTTCCATTTCTGTAATAAACCGCATTTTGAGATGCGTAATGTGGGTTTTTGAAATTTTCTGCAGCAAAATGAGTTGCCATTCTTGAAGCATGTTGAGTTACTGCCCAAGAACATGGAGCATTGTAAGGGTTACCAGTGGTTGACCACTGAATATATGTTGCTCCTGTAGAGCAGTTTGTAAAATTAGCACTTAAAAATTTAACAACATTTGTATGATTAGCTTTTGTAGAACTCTTTTTTGCGTTATCCATAAATCCGTTATAAGCCACAACACCCGCAGCTGCCAAAATACCAATAATTGCTACAACAACTAAAAGTTCGATTAGTGAGAAACCGTTTTTCTTCTCAATTTTATTTTTCATTTTTAAATGCTCCATTAAATAAAAACTATTGATTTCATGATACAATAATAATTCATTTGATATCAATAGGTAATTAATATTAAATATAGGCCATATTCGGGCAAAAGAAAGTACATATCAGATCATTCTTGGGCCATACTTGATACTGAAAAGGCCTAAAAAATGAAGATTTTTCTATATATTTGTATTGTTTTAAGTTTTTTAGACCTATTTCTCATCATCTACACATGGACTCTTCCACTTTATCCACAAAAACTAAGGGATAAATGGAACCAGGACTCTCTTGTTGGGGTAGCGAACTTATTCATGAATTTAGTTACAGGTCTTGCTTGGTGCATTTATTTTTATTTCTATCTGTTTGCTCCCCAGTGGTTTTTCTATCTTGAGACTTTTCAGTCAGATATTAATATCTAGAAAATAATATCTCTAAACTTCATCTTCTTGTTTTCACTAGAGAATCGATTAAAAATGTGTAAAGTGTCGATATTTTAATGGAGATTGTTATGGGTATTCATCACGATTACAAATCAAAACGAGGCGAGCGAGCGATGGCCAAGCAGCAAAAAAGAGAAGCAAAGTTTGCCGATAATGCTGAAAGAAAAGAAGAAGAAAAGTTAGTAAAAGAACTAAAAAAAGCAGGACTCAACCCAGAAGAAATTAAACAGTTCCTTGAAGGTAGATCGAAATAAAAAGCAGCAAGATACTGCAAAGAGCAAAAAAGATAAACTATCTGATGCTCTGCGATTAAACTTATTGAAAAGAAAAGAGTTTCAGAAAAAAATTAAAAGTAAGGATTAAAATTATGACCATAATGTCAGATAAATGGATAAAAAAGATGTCAATGGAGCAGGATATGATCTCCCCATTTGTTGATGGTCAAAAAAAAGATGGAACAATTTCATATGGAGTTTCTTCATACGGTTATGATGCTCGTGTTTCTGAAGAATTCAAAATTTTTACCAATGTAGATTCTGCAATTGTTGATCCAAAAAATTTTAGCGACAAGGGTTTTGTTGACCGTCCAGGCAAGGAATGTATTATTCCACCAAATTCATTTGCATTAGCTAGGACGGTTGAATACTTTAAAATTCCTAGAGATGTTCTTGTTATCTGTTTAGGAAAGTCCACTTATGCTCGTTGTGGAATAATTGTAAATGTAACTCCACTTGAACCTGAGTGGGAAGGCCATGTGACACTTGAATTTTCGAATACCACTCCATTGCCAGCAAAGGTTTATGCAAATGAAGGCGCTTGCCAGTTTCTTTTTTTTAAAGGTGATGCTCCACCTGATGTTTCATATAAGGATAGAAGTGGAAAATACATGGGACAAAAAGGCGTCACACTTCCTAAGTTATAATCCTATATGGAAAAAATTGTCATAACAGGAGGAGAACCTCTCAGTGGCAATATTTCAATTGGTGGCTCTAAAAATGCAATCTTGCCAATTATGGCCGCATGTATCTTAACTGATGAGGCCGTTCATTTAACAAACGTTCCTAATCTTCAAGATATTCAGACAATGATAAAAGTTTTGGTGTCAATCGGTGCTAAGGCTGACATCTCAAATCTAAACCAAAATAAATTAACCGTTTGCTATGAAGATATTGACAAAAATATTGCAGAGTATGACTTAGTTAGGAAAATGCGTGCAAGTGTTCTTATTTTAGGCCCTCTGCTTGCAAGAAGAAAAGAAGCTTCAGTATCACTTCCTGGTGGCTGCGCTATAGGAGCGCGACCAATTGATATTCATATTGATGCACTCAAAAAATTAGGCGCTAAATTTGCTCTTGATAGTGGTTATGTGAACTGTAGGGCACCTAAAGGCTTAAGAGGAAATAAAATTGATTTAAAAAAAATTTCTGTTGGAGCTTCTGAAAATATCATAATGGCCGCTTCATTGGCTACTGGAGAAAGTGAGATTAATAATATAGCAATTGAACCTGAGGTTATTGATCTTATTAAGTGCTTGAAGTCTATGGGTTCAGAAATTGATTTTGTTGGTGATCGAAAGATTTTAATTCAAGGAAAAGATAATCTTAGAGGAACAACTCACAATGTAATACCTGATCGAATTGAAGCGGGCTCATATATGATTGCCGGAGCATTGATTGGAAATAATTTAAAAATTCAAAATATTGTACCAGATCATATACAAAATATTTTGAGCATATTTGAAGAATTAGAAATTGATTTTAAACTAAATAAAGATAGCATTTCTTTATCCAAGTCAGATATTGAAGTGGGTATTAATTTACAAACAGAGGAGTATCCAGGTTTTCCAACTGATCTTCAGGCTCAAATAATGGTACTGTTATCAAAATCAAACAAAGAATCTTCAATAATTGAAAATATATTTGAAAACAGATTTATGCACGTACCAGAGTTAAATCGAATGGGGGCACAAATATTAATAGAAGGAAATAAATCAATTATTTCCCCATCGAGCGAACTTATAGGTGCACCTGTGATGGCAACAGACTTGAGAGCTTCAGTAAGTCTTGTTTTAGCGGGGCTTATTTCAAAAGGTGAAACAATAATCAATAGAATTTATCATATAGATCGTGGATATGAAGAAATAGAAAAAAAGATTTCTCAATGTGGTGGAAATATCAGACGCATAAAATAGAATGAAGCTCAATGCAATCGATACAGAAGAATTAAAAATTATTGCAACAGTTCTTCAAGATGGCTTAATTGAAGTCAATGATGTTAAATATTTGCCATCTATTCGTCAATTTATTGTAATGATTACCCGTTTTATGTGGGAAGAAAAAATTGTAAATAAGACGAATAATCGAACGAAAGCAGTCTTAGTTTTTGATGATGTTTTAGCTGTCTATTCAAAAAATATTGATCAAATGGATAAGGCTAAAGTCTTAGAATTGTTAACATTTAACTTTTATTACAATAAATCTAAAAATATCGAAATTGAATTGCTTTTCAATAATGAAGCCACTATAAAACTCGAAACAGAAGTAGTGCAAGCAAAACTAGAAGATCAAGGCGAGTCTTGGACCGTAGAAGAATTAAATAAAAAAAATGACACTCAGACTTAATACAGCTGACCAAAGTTTTAATGGTAGCTTTAAAAAGCTAATTGAAAATGATCGTAGTACATCCCAAGATGTAAGAAAGATTGTTACATCAATACTAGAAAGAATTAAATGCGATGGAGATAAAGCTCTTATTGAGCTAACAAATAAATATGACGCCAATTCTTTAAAATTAGAACAACTTAAACTAAGTGAAGAAAATATTAATGAAATCGATAGTAAGTGTGAAGTAGATATTAAGAAATCCATGGAGATAGCTTCCAAAAGAATTACTGAGTATCATAAGCGTCAGTTACCAGCCGATCAGTTATATACAGATGAAACAGGAACTACTTTAGGATACCAATGGAAACCTATTGAAAGAGTTGGAATTTATGTCCCTGGAGGGACTGCTAGCTATCCAAGTACGGTATTAATGAATGCGATTCCAGCTATAGTAGCGGGGGTAAAAGATATTGTTATGGTTACACCAGCTAGCAATGGGGAGCTCAATCCGTCTACTTTATATGCAGCTAAATTACTAAATATAAATGAGGTTTATCAAATAGGGGGCGCTCAAGCGATAGGAGCACTCGCATTTGGAACTGATACAATTAATAAAGTAGATAAAATTGTTGGACCAGGAAACGCCTATGTAGCGGAGGCAAAAAAACAAGTGTTTGGATCAGTGGGCATTGACATGTTTGCAGGGCCTTCTGAAATAGTAATTGTTGCTGATGAAACAAATAACCCAAAAATTACTGCCGCTGATCTTCTATCTCAAGCTGAGCATGATAATAGCGCTCAAAGTATTTTGATTACGGACAATGACTCGTTTGCAAATAAAGTTGAGACTGAAGTATTAGATCAGCTTAACTCTTTGCCTCGTAAAGATATTGCTTCAGAAAGTTGGGAAAGACATGGAGCCATTATTGTTACAAAAGATATAAATGAGGCAATTCAAATCTCAAATCAGCTTGCTCCTGAGCATTTAGAGCTTTCATTTGAAAATGCAAAAGAATATTTAAATGATATAAAGCACGCAGGAGCTATTTTTGTTGGAACATCAACTCCAGAGGCAATTGGAGATTATTTGGCTGGGCCAAGTCACGTTCTTCCAACAGATAGAACCGCCAGGTATTCCTCTGGACTTTCAGTTTTTGATTTTATAAAAAGAACATCAATTATTGAATGCACACCAGAAAGTCTTGAAAAAATTGGTTCAGATGCTATGTCAATGGCTAAAGATGAGGGGCTTGACGGTCATGCTCGATCAATAGAATATAGGCTTTCAAAAAAATAAATATGTCAAAAGAAGAAATATTAGAATTCAAAGGTAAGGTTACAGATTTACTTCCTAATGCAATGTTTAAAGTTGCATTAGAGAATGGACATGAAGTTTTAGCACATACTGCAGGTAGAATGAGAAAGAACAGGATACGTGTTCTTGCTGGAGATGAAGTATTAGTTCAAATCACGCCCTATGATTTAACCAAAGGACGTATTATTTTCCGCTATAAATAATCAAAAGAGATTTAATATTGAAATTTATTCTAGGAAGCTCATCTCCCCGAAGATTAGAATTATTGAAAAGTATTGGAATTAATCCTGATCAAGTCATCTCACCTGATATAGACGAGTCAATTCATAAAAATGAAACTCCAAAGGATTATGTAAAAAGAATTTCATTTGAAAAAATGAATTCTCTGAAAGAAAATAATTCTAATAGCATAATACTAACAGCAGACACAATTGCTTTTTGTGGAAGAAGGCTTATTGATAAAACTGATAAGTCTGAAATTGCTATTCAAAATCTTAGTTTTTTGTCTGGAAAAAGACATAAAGTAATAACTAGTTTATGTGTTTTAGATAAAGATAAAAATTTAATAACCAAGTCTATTCTGAGTACCGTCTTAATGAAAAGATTGTCAAAAAATGAAATTGATCAATATATTGCTTCCAATGAGTGGTTAAATGTTGCTGGCTCTTATCGAATTCAAGGTCAGGCAGAGTCATTTATAAAATTTATAAATGGTTCTTATTCAAATATTGTAGGTCTTCCACTTTATGAGACACGAAATATTTTAAAATCTGTTGGAACCATATGAATGAAATAGTTTTTATATATAATGCAAAGAGTGGAACGGTAAATTCGCTAATAGATTGGGCACACAAAATTGTATCACCCGATACATACGAATGTAGCCTGTGTAGTATGACTTACGACAACTTTGGAAAAAGAGCTGAATGGTCTAAATTTCTAAGAGAAATAAAAGTTAAATCCTCTTTTATTTATAGAGATCACATAATGAATGATCAGAATCTGAAAGATGCCTCATTGCCCTGCGCTTACTTAAAAAAGTCCAATGATATAAGACTGCTTATTTCTTCAGATGAAATGAATGCTTATAAAGATTTAGAAGAACTGATTGTTAGTTTGAGAAAAAAGCTAGAAGAATTAACATAAAAGAGTTAAAAGATATTTGTAATTTTGTTGCTTTTGCAATGTATTGCACTTACGGCTCGATAGCTCAGTTGGTAGAGCATAGGACTGAAAATCCTTGTGTCGGTGGTTCAAGTCCACCTCGAGCCACCATTTATGCAGCTGTAGCTCAGTTGGTTAGAGCGCCTGGTTGTGGTCCAGGAGGCCGGTGGTTCAAATCCTCCCAGCTGTACCATATTATCTATGAAATTTTTTTTAAAATTGGGTCTTTTAGAAAAATATGATGATACAGAACTGCTAAAATGTGTAAGACAACAAGAATTATCAAAAAAATGGATGCAGATACATGGACTTTCTCTGCAACTTCAACAATTTCAAAATTAAAATAATCAAAAGATATTGATGTAAAAAGAAAATTTACATCTTCACCAGACAATAATTTTTTCATTATTCCTGATATAGAAATAGCAAGCAGTGTAAAATACAATAACCAGTGATTTGCTTTAGAAATGACTAATTGCCAGGTCTGCACTTGACTACCACTAAGCGGCGAGTCATTCATAAGTTTCCAGATAAGTCTCAATAAAGTAATATAGAAAATAATCACCCCAAATATTGAGTGATAATTTTCAATTGATAATTTAAAATCTGAGAATTCAAGATCCTCTAAGTAGAATCCTAAAGGAATTTGAAATATTAAAATTAGTAAAGTTATCCAATGGAATGAAATAGAAATTATTCCATATTTATTTTCATTGTTAAAATATTTCATTATTGTAACTTTAATATATGAAAAATATTCTTCAATTATTAGTTGTTATTATTTTTACGACAGTTTCTATTAATATGTATGCTGATGACATGACTCAGGAAAATTTTATAAAAGATCGAAAAGCTATGTTTAAGAAAAATTATAGTTATGCAAAAAAAATGTCTTCTGAGATTACAAAGGGAAATAATCAGGCTGTTTCAGAATTAGCAATGAAAATGTCAAAAAATTATGAAGCATTAATAGATTATTTTCCTGCAAATACACAAACTGGCTTTGAAACTGAAGCATTACCATCGGTTTGGGAAGAGAAACAATTATTCAATGATCTAATGAACAAAGCGTCAAACGATGCTAGTGATTTCGCTATAATGGTAATGAACTTAATGGGTGATGAATTAAAAGAATATCAAAAAAAGATGATTTGGTCACAATGCAAAACTTGTCATGATAAGTTTAGAATGCCTCACTGATAGACTTTTTTTGTTGTTGAAGGAAGAGTAAATACAATGAAAAATAATATCAGCATTAATATTCCACTAGAAAGATATAAGTAACTAAATTCTTTTGTTGCTTCATAGCTTGTTGAAATTAGAAACAGAGCTATTGGCGCTATTGCAAATGAAACAATGAATTTGATTCCATACACAAGACTTTGATGCTTTTGGGGTGAAAAGTATGCTAGCAATAAATTTTCAGCAGGTAGTATAGATGAATTAAAGGCTACAATGAAAAGACTGATGATTATTAGAAAGTAATTTGAAAGGCTAAATATAAAAAAGAGTAAAATCCCTTGACCCAAAATACCTATTAAATAAATATTTTTTTCTGGATATTTGTCTGCCAGTATACCTCCTATATAATTCATTAAACCGCTTACAATATAAATAAAAGATACTATTAATCCTATTTGTGATGCGCCAAAGTCTAATTTTTCTGCTAAACGAATATCTATAACTTTAGGTAAACTAGATTGTAAGATTTGATATACAAATGACATACATGTAATGCTTACTAGCATTATAATAGCAATTTTTAATAATTGGTTTTGCTCTGGGTTATCATTAAATTTGTCCGAAATGATATTTTTATATGATATCTTACCTTGATAAATGTGAAGAAATAATCCTATACCTATCATTATTGATATTAACCCTGGAAAAATAAAGGCATAATTCCAATTATACATATCAATAATTAAGCCTGAAGAGAATGCGCCTAATCCAATTCCTACACCACCAAATATATTATTAAATCCAAGAGCTCTGCCAGTTTCTTTAGATGTGTTTACAACCCATGATATACCTGCAGGATGATAGATTGAGCAGAAAAGTCCAAGAGCTGATAGATTTATCATTAATGAAAACTTATTATTGCTAAGTCCGCACAGTATTGAGGAGACTCCAAGTCCAATAAACATGATCGCTAGCATTCCGGAGCGGCTCCATTGATCACTAAGCCAACCTGCGGGAATAGAACCTAATCCAACTAATAGTGAGCCCAAAAGCCATAGGTTAATTAACTCATCATAAGAAAAATTCCAATCATCCTCAATTGCCAGAACAATTACAAAATAAAATGCTGCAAACATATGCATCATAAGATGCCCTGTAGCAGCATAAAATGTAATTAGACGAGGTTGCTTAATGATACTATCCATAAAAATGAGGAGATTTAAGGGTATTACAATACACAATATTGTTCATATATACAAAATTTCAATTATATTTGACTTTTTACACTAAATAATGCAAATCCTAGTTCATGTTTAACTTTAAACATCACACTGCACATATTTAAGTTTGCTAGAAAAAACTACTAGCAGACCACGACCCCCTTATACCATTAAACAAAATATAGTATTATAGAGATACTAAAACTATGAATGTATGAAAAAAGAACAAAAAAATCCTAAGGCTGTATTGCCAAAAGGATTTAAAGATAATGACGAGATTACAATTAGTGTTCGAAAAAAAGTTTCGAAGACAATAGAAGAAGTGTGTCAAAATTTTGGATTTAGAGAATTAGAAACTCCTGCATTTGAATTTACAGATGCCTTAGGAAAATTCTTGCCTGATATTGATCGTCCAAGTGGTGGAGTATTTTCAATTCAAGATGAAGATAATCAATGGATATCTTTACGTTATGATCTGACCGCACCATTAGCTCGCTTTGTTGCAGCTAATTATCAAAATATTGTAAAGCCGTTTAAACGCTATCAGAGTGGAAATGTTTGGAGAAATGAAAAACCTGGACCAGGGCGGTACAGAGAATTTAGACAATTTGATGCAGATGTCATTGGAGTTCAAAGTGCTAATATTGATGCAGAGCTTTGCGTTATGGTTGCTAAAATTTTTGAGAAACTTGGCCTCAGTTCAAAAGATTATAGAATCAAATATTCTAATAGAATGATTTGGAATGATTTGTTTAATGAAACTGATATTCCATTAAACCAGATTTCAGAAGTGTTAAGGGCCATCGATAAGCTTGATCGATTTGGTGAGAATGGAGTTAGAGAGCTACTTACAACTGGGCGAAAAGATCAGTCAGGTGATGTGATGAGTGGGGTTGGCCTATCGGATGAGCAGGCTGAGTCTATCGTCCAATTTATAAAAAATGGAAATAAATCAAATGAACAAATTTTAGATTTTGAAAATTATTTATCTAACTTCCAAAATTTATCAATTGATTTTGATCCATCAGTCGTCAGGGGGCTTGACTATTATACTGGAATGGTTTTCGAGGCAGAATTATTATTCAAGGTAAAGAATAATAAGGGCCTAGATATTGTTTTCGGCTCTGTTGCTGGAGGAGGTAGATACGATAAATTAATTTCACGATTTGGAAAAGAAGATGTTCCTGCAACTGGTATTTCCATTGGGGTTGATCGATTAGTCTATGCACTGAAGCAAAGAAATAATTTAGATGTTTCAGAGAATCCATTGGTTGTAATCGTTAATATGAACAATGAAAATCTAAACGAATATGTCAAGATTGCTGAAGAGTTAAGAAATAACAATATTCCATGTGAGATTTCATTTGGATCTCAAAATATTGGTAAGCAACTTAAATACTGTGACAAACGCAATGCTTCAATTGCAATTATTGCAGGTGATGAAGAGCTTGAAAAAGGAGTGCTATCAATCAAAGATCTGTCAGCTGGAAAGGAAATCTCAAAACAAATAAGTGAAAGAGATGAGTGGAAAGAAAGTAAAGCAGGCCAAATAAATATTGAACGTCAGGATTTAATATCTTCTGTATTAAAAATTATTAAAAAATAATTTCATGAACTCTATCCAAGATATAAACATTTTCCTAAAAAATTTATTTGCCGAAAATAATTTTCAGTATGTGGATCTTCCATTAGTTTATAATTCCGAGGTATTTTATGAAACTTCTGGAGAAGATATAAGACGAAGAATGTTTTCATTTACGAATAATTCTGGTGATGAAATGTGCCTTCGCCCTGATCTAACTATACCTACTTGTAAACATTTTCTTGAAAATATAAACAGGTTTGAAAATGGACAACTATGCTACAGTGGTCCAGTATTTAGATCCTCACTAACTTCTACTGAACAGTCTCTTGAATTAAATCAGTCAGGTATCGAAATTATATATAAAGATAGTTCTAAAATATCCAATTGTGAAAAGGAATTTCAGGCAATAAATCTAGCAATAGAAACCATTAATCAAATTGGTATAAATGATTTTAGTATACGCATTAGTAGTATTTCATTATTTAATTTATTTATAAATTCTCTTGATCTTCCCCAAAGGTGGAAGCAAAGACTATTGAGACATTTTTATCGTCGAGATTATTTTGATAAGTTGTTAAATCGTATTAGTGATGGAGTTGGATATGATAAAGAGAGAAAATCAAATATCATCAGAGATGTTTTTGGAGATGATAAAATAGTAAATGAGGAAATAAAGGATATTTTACTAAATGAAGACCAGCTAAAAACTGGATCAAGAACAATTGATGAAATTGCCTCCCGTTTTAATCTTAAAAGTGAAAGTGTTGTATCTTCAAAACAGGGAAAAGAAATTCAAAAAGTTATTAATGAATTTCTCTCTTTAAATGGTCCAATTCAAAAAATCGATGATCAAATGAATAAATTTATAAATGATTTTGATATTCAAAGGTTTGATGTGGGGCAAGAAATGTTAAATCAACTGTCATCTAATCTAATAAAAATATCAGCTAAACCAATTTATTTCGACTGTGACTTTGGCCATTCGATTGAATTTTATGATGGTATAATTTTTGAGATAACTAATGATCTTAATTCAGATGTCCTAATATCTGGTGGTCGTTATGATAAGCTTTTAAACGCCCTTGAAGATAAAGATCAATTCTCAGCAGTGGGTTTTGCTACAAATAATAATAATATTTTGAAGGCTTTAACCAATGTTTGACAATAAAGATAAAATTAAAATAGCTCTTCCAAGTAAAGGTCGTCTGAGAAAAGATTTAGATGCTCTATTTGTATCTAAAAACATCAAGATATCTAATCAAACTGAAGACCGAAATTATTTAGCTACAATTGATGGTTTAGATAATTTATTAATTTATTTTTTGTCAGCAAAAGAAATTACTGGTCGTCTTGATGAGGGATCTATTCACCTAGGATTGACATGTGATGATTTAGTTCAAGAGAAGATTAGAAATTTTGATGTAAAAGTAGATAAATTATTACAATTAGACTTTGGTAAGGCAGATTTAGTTGTTGCAATTCCAAATTTATGGATCGATGTCATAAGTATGGCTGACCTTGAAGAAGTGAGTAACTTTCAAAGAATGAAAACTTCAAAAAGAATTAGAGTAGCAACAAAGTATCCGAATCTTACTAATAGTTTCTTTTCAAATCGAGGTGTAGTCGATTATAGGACTGTAGAAAGTCATGGTTCTACCGAAAGTGCTCCATTTAATGGATTTGCTGACATTATTACAGACATAACATCTACTGGCCAAACTTTGAAAGCCAATAATCTACGCGTGCTTGATGATGGTTTAATATTACAATCTTCTGCAGCAATATTTAAATCAAAAATTGTTGACTGGAATGAGGATCTAGAAGAAATTAGTAGAGTTCTTATTAATCTCTTAAAATAATCTATGGATCAGATTTCAATTCTTATGCCAATATTGATTTTGATAATCTGGAATTTTCTAATTTTTTTATTTTTGGCAACTAGTCGTTTTTTTTTATTCAGAAAAAAGGACCCACAAATAGCAGCACATACTAAAGATTTAAGAGGACTGTTGCCGTTATGGACTGAGAGATTAGCAGATAACTATAATCATTTATTTGAACAACCTGTTGCTTTTTATGCTGCTGTGATTTCTATTGCAGTAATCAATAACTTTGATTTATTTTTAGTTCAACTTGCTTGGACTTTTGTAATTTTGAGAGTGGTTCATTCAATTGTTCAGTTAACATTCAATTTTGTGCCATTACGATTTTTTCTGTTTTGTTTAGGCTGGTTTGTAATTGCATATATAATTTATCATCAAGTTAATTTGCTTTCATAAAAAAACCCGGCATAAGCCGGGTTTTTTTACAGAGTAAATCAGGTTGAATTACATCATTCCACCCATTCCACCCATTCCACCCATTCCACCCATATCAGGCATTGCAGGGGCTGCAGCAGACTTATCTTCTGGCGCATCAGCAACCATAGCTTCTGTTGTAATTAATACACCAGCAATGGAGCCAGCGTTTTGTAAACTTGTTCTCACAACTTTTGTTGGATCAATAATACCAGCTTTAAACATATCAACATATTTATCTGATTGCGCATCATAGCCTTCAGTAGCTGACTTGTTTTCTTTCAACTTACCAACGATTACAGAGCCATCAACACCAGCATTATTTACTATTGTTCGAATTGGCATTTCTAAAGCTCTTCTTACAATATCAACACCAGCTTTTTGATCAGCATTTGATGTCTTAATTTTATCAAGTGAAGCAGCGGCTTTAAGTAGAGATAATCCACCACCAGCTACAATACCTTCTTCAACAGCAGCTCTAGTAGCATTTAATGCATCGTCAACACGATCTTTTCTCTCCTTAACCTCAACTTCGGTAGCGCCACCAACTTTAATAACAGCTACTCCGCCAGCTAGTTTAGCTAATCTTTCTTGAAGTTTTTCTCTATCATAATCAGATGTAGTCTCTTCAATTTGTTTTCTTATTTGAGAACATCTACCTTGGATATCAGCCTTTGTGCCATTTCCATTAACAATAGTAGTATTTTCTTTATCAATAGTTACTCTTTTGGCACTTCCGAGATCATTAATAGTAACGTTTTCAAGTTTGATACCTAAATCCTCAGAAATTACTTGTCCACCTGTTAAGATAGAAATGTCTTCAAGCATTGCTTTTCTTCTGTCTCCAAATCCAGGAGCTTTTACAGCGGCAATTTTAAGACCACCTCTCAATTTATTAACAACTAAAGTCGCCAAAGCTTCACCTTCAACATCTTCAGCAATTATTATTAGAGGACGGCCAGCTTGTACAACAGCTTCAAGTAAAGGAAGCATTGGTTGTAAGTTTGTTAGCTTTTTTTCGTGCAACAAGATTAATGCATTGTCTAAGTCTGCTGTCATCTTTTCAGCATTTGTTACAAAATAGGGAGATAGGTATCCACGATCAAACTGCATACCTTCAACAACATCAAGCTCTGTTTCAAGGCCTTTTGCTTCTTCAACAGTAATAACACCTTCGTTGCCAACTTTATCCATTGCTTTCGCAATCATGTCGCCCACTTCTGTCTCACCATTTGCTGAAATAGATCCAACTTGTGAAACTTCAGCACTAGTTTTTACTTTTTTTGAGCTAGTCTTAATTGACTCACTTGCTGCATCAATTGCACTATCTACTCCACGTCTTAAGTCCATAGGGTTCATACCCGCTGCAACAAATTTTAAACCTTCTGTTACAATAGCTCTTGTTAGTACAGTAGCGGTAGTTGTTCCATCACCTGCAACATCATTCGTTTTACTTGCAGCCTCACGAACCATCTGAGCTCCCATATTTTCGAATTTATCTTTAAGTTCTATTTCTTTTGCTACAGAAACACCATCTTTAGTACTTTTAGGTGCACCAAATGATTTGTCCATGACAACGTTTCTACCTTTAGGCCCAAGTGTCACAGCAACTGCATCTGCAAGGACATTTACACCTTTTAACATTCTGTTTCTAGCTTCGGTGCCAAAATGAATTTCTTTTCCAGCCATTTTTAGTTCTCCTTATTGAAATATTATTTTTTCTTTTTTGATTTAGCTTTAGATTTTGTAGTAATTATTCCCATGATGTCTGACTCTTTCATGATGCAAAGCTCTTCACCATTGATCTTAACTTCTGTTCCTGACCATTTGCCGAATAATACTTTATCACCTACAGAGAGATCCAAAGGCGTAATCTTACCATCTTCACTTTTATTACCTGATCCAACAGCAATAATTTCACCTTCATGAGGTTTTTCTTGAGCTGTGTCTGGAATAATTATTCCACCTGCAGTTTTTTCTTCGCTATCAAGTCTTCTTACTAAGACTCTGTCGTGTAAAGGGCGAAAATCCATTGTTTTTGTCTCCTAATATTTAAATTTAAAGTTGCATTTTATGCTAACTAACATGGCATATAGTGATTGTGAACCTAACTGTCAAGAGGCTGATATTTCTTTGATTTATATGAAAAAATAAGCTTTTTTACAAATTGAAGATTTCTTAGAGGCCGGGCGCTTCGCCACCATTAATAATGAGGTTTTGACCAGTCACAAATGCTCCTGCTTCAGATGCTAAAAAAACAGCGGCCCCAGCTATCTCATCAGGTATTCCAATTCTTTTTAGAGCTGAATGGGAAGTAGCTGCCTTTAAAATACTTTCATTTTCCCATAAAGCCCTTGCAAAGTCTGTCTTAATTAATCCAGGTGAAATGCAATTTGCCCTAACATTATTCATGCCATATTCAACAGCTATATTTCTAGCAAGCTGTGAGTCAGCTGCCTTAGAAATTGCATATGCCCCTAGAACAGGAGTTCCTTGAAGCCCCGCAATTGAAGATATGATAATAATAGTGCCAGATTTCCTTGATGTCATATCAGGCAGCGCTTCATTACAAAGCCAAAAATTACTTTGAACATTTGATTTCATTATTTTTTCAAAAGCTTCATCAGGAGTGTTAATTGATGGACCAAAATATGGATTGACTGCAGCATTGCAAACAAGTGTACTAATATCACCACACCATTCTTTTGATTTGGCGTATAAGTTTTTTAATTGATCTTTATCAGAAATATTGCATGCGATAGCAACAGATGCATCGCTACCAAATTCATTATTTATTTCAGCAGAAACTTTTTCACACACATCAAGCTTCCGACTGGTTATGACAACCCTTGCGCCATGCTGTGCCATTCGATGAGCAATTGCTTTACCAATACCTCTAGAAGACCCAGTAATTATTGCATTTTTTCCAGTTAGATCAAAAAGAGATGACATAAATTGATACAGAAGTTAATTGTTTATTATAAGTTATTAAATTCAAACTATGCAATACTAAAATATATGTTAATTAATTATATTGAAGACCTTAATAATTTTATTGAAGATTCAAAAGTTATTCTTTGCGATTTATGGGGTGTAATTCATAATGGTAAGGAAGTTTTCTCAGATAGCAGAGTTTTTCTCGAGTACATGAATGAACGTAAAATAAAAGTAATTTTTATTTCTAATGCTCCGAGGCCTAATTCAGTTGTTGAGACAGGACTAATAGAGAAGCTAGGTCTGTCAAAAAATCTATTTCATTCAATAGTATCTTCAGGAGATATCACCATAAATATGATTAATAAATTTAATCATGGTCATAAGTATTTTCATATTGGACCACCTAAAGATTATGATCTTTTAGAAGGCGTTCAAATTGAAAAAGTTGAAACATTATATAATGCTGATTTTGCTTTATGCACTGGGTTCGATGACGATGAACAACAGACTCCAATCGATTATAAAAATATCTTATCAGAGATGATTAAACTTAATTTGCCAATGGTATGTGCTAATCCTGATCTGATTGTTATTAGAGGAGAAAAGAAAATATTTTGCGCAGGAAGTATTGCTGAATTTTATTCTGAGTTAGGTGGAAAGGTAAGATATTATGGAAAGCCATATCAAGAAATATACACCCACGCTTTAGAAAATGCATTATCTGAGGGACTTATTGAAAACAAATCTCAAATGATAGCAATAGGTGATAGTGTTAGAACAGATATAAAGGGAGCTAATAATTTTGGTATTAATTCTATTTTCGTTGAAACAGGAATTCACAAGGACGAAATTAAAAATACAATTAATATTAAAAATTTTTTTAATTCATATCTTGACCATGTACCTCATCAGATAAATATAGTTAAATCTCTTAAATTATGAAAATTTTTATAAATTATAAAAATATAGCAGAACATACGAAAGATTCGATTCTCTTATTAGGAAATTTTGACGGTGTTCACCGAGGTCATCAAAAAATAATTAATTCTGCAAAAAAAATTCAGTCAAAAAAAAATAAAAAAGTTGGAGTATTGCTATTTGATCCTCACCCAAAAATTTTTTTTAAGAAAGAAAAAAGAAATTTTCTACTCACTCAAATTGATAAAAGGTGTGAAATCCTAAAAAATTATGGGGTAGATTATGTAATAATACTAAAATTTTCTAGTTCAGTAGCAAAAATGACTCCTCATTATTTTTGTAGCAAAATATTACGTGATGGAATTCAAATGAAATATATTTTTGTAGGAAAAAACTTTAAGTTTGGTACCAATAGAAGTGGTGACTATAAATACTTAAAAGATTTTGGAAAGAAGAACAATTTTTTGGTTTCCCCTGTAAGTATTTTTAAGCTTCCAGTTTCATTAGCAAAACACTTCAAGAAAAAAATATTTTCTTCTTCAAATGTCAGATTAGCAATTGAAGATGGAAAGATAAAATTAGCAAATAAAATATTAGGAAGATCATGGTTTATCTTTGGAAAGGTTATAAAAGGAGATCAAAGGGGGAGACTCATTGGATTTCCTACAGCTAATATTGAAATTGAGGGTTACTCACAACCAAACTATGGCGTCTATGCTGTAACAGTTCAAATTCTTTCTAAAAGTAAAAGAAATATGGATTATAAAGGTATAGCAAATTTTGGAATTCGACCTACATTTAATAAAAAAAAGCCATTGTTAGAAGTATATTTATTTGATTTTAATTTGAATATTTATAATTCTACTTTAAAAGTGAATTTTATTGATTTCATACGTAATGAAAAAAAATTTTCAGGTATCGACTCTCTAAAAATACAATTAAATAAAGATATTTTAAAAGTAAAACAAATCTTAAGATAAGTAACATGACAGCTAAGAATGAAAAAATAGATTTTAGCGAAACATTATTTTTACCTAAAACAAGCTTTGCTATGCGAGCCGGCCTTCCAGAACAAGAGCCATTAATTTTAAATCAATGGTCTGAAAAAAAAATTTATGAGTCTTTGCGCAATCAATCAAAAGGAAAAGAGAAATTTGTCCTACACGATGGTCCACCGTATGCAAATGGACATCTTCATATAGGTCACGCTCTAAATAAAATTTTAAAAGATTTTGTTGTTCGATCGCAACAAATGTTAAATAAAGATAGTTCATATATTCCTGGCTGGGATTGTCATGGACTACCAATTGAATGGAAGATTGAGGAGCAATATAGGGAAAAAGGATTAAATAAAGATGAAGTTGATATCATTCAATTTAGAAAAGAATGTAGAGAGTTTGCTTCCAAATGGATAGATATCCAGCGAGAAGAATTTATTAGACTTGGAGTGATTGGAGATTGGTCAAATCCATACACGACTATGTCTTTCAATGCAGAGTCTACTATTGTAAAAGAATTTTTTAAATTTTTAGAAAATGGAAGTTTGTTTAGAGGTTCCAAGCCCGTAATGTGGTCGACAGTTGAAAAAACTGCACTAGCAGAAGCTGAAATTGAGTACAAGGAACATAAGTCAACTTGGATATACGTAAAGTTTCCAATCTTAGAATCAAATGATCCAGATTTATTAAATGCATCAGTCGTAATTTGGACAACCACGCCCTGGACTATTCCTGGGAATAGAGCGATAGCTTTTGGTGAAGATATAAAATATTCTTTATTTAAGGTAGATGATATTTCTGATGATAGTCATGCACAAAAGGGTGACTTACTAATATTTGCATCAGATCTTGAGGAAGCGGTAAAATCAGAATGTAGAATTAAATCTTTTAATAAAATTAAAGATATAGAAGATATTAGCAGTTTAAAATGCTCTCATCCATTTAGGGATGGTGGGTATGATTTTAATATAAAATTATATTCGGCAGATTATGTTACCCTTGATCAAGGAACAGGACTTGTACATATCGCACCTGGACATGGTCCAGATGACTATGAATTAGGTATCAAGAATAATATTGATGTTCCTGAAACAGTTGATGGTGATGGAAAATATTTTGATCATGTTCCAATATTTGCAGGTAAAAAAATTTTTAATGACGATGGGTCTGATGCTGAAGCAAACGTTGCTGTGATCATTGAATTAAAAAATAATAAAGCACTCGTAGGAAAAGGTTCTCTTCGTCATAGCTATCCTCATTCGTGGAGATCAAAAGCACCTGTTATCTTTCGCAATACACCACAATGGTTTATTGGAATGGAAGCTAATGAATTGAGAAAAAAAGCACTAGATTCAATTGAAAAAGTGAAATGGTTCCCTGATCAAGGTAAAAAAAGAATATTTTCTATGATTGAGAATAGACCTGATTGGGTTGTGTCACGTCAAAGAGCATGGGGGGTTCCACTTTCCATATTTTATGAGAAGGAAACAGGCATTCCTCTTATCAATACCGAGCTCAATAAAAAGATTATTAAGCTATTTGCGGAAGAGGGGTCTGATGCATGGTTTAAATACTCTAAAGAGGAGTGGCTAGAAGGATATGAAGATCCTAGTAATTTTGAAAAAGTTGATGACATCCTAGATGTTTGGTTTGACTCTGGCTGTACTCATGCCTTCGTATTAGAAGATAATAATGAACCATGGCCAGCATCTCTTTATCTAGAAGGAACAGATCAACATAGAGGGTGGTTTCACTCATCACTCTTAGAGTCTTGTGGAACAAGAGGCACTGCTCCATATGAGTCAGTTTTGACCCATGGATTTGTTCTGCATGAAGATGGAGCAAAAATGAGCAAATCATCAAATAATATAGTTTCTCCAGCTGAAGTGATTGAAAAATCAGGTGCGGATATTTTAAGGTTGTGGGTAGCTAACAGTGATTTTTCAGAAGATTTAAAAATTGGATCAGAAATAATTAAAAGTAATGTTGATACCTATAGAAGACTGAGAAATACCATAAGATTTATTTTAGGCAATTTATCTGACTTTTCACAAGATTCTTCATTGGAATACAGTGATCTTACTGATTTAGATAAATATATATTATCACAGTTAGCTATCTTAGAAAAAAATGTTTTAAAAAATTATGAAATTTTTGAATATCAGAAAGTATTCACCTTAATATTTAATTTTTGCACCAATGAATTGTCATCCTTTTATTTTGATATTCGAAAAGACTCTCTTTATTGTGATTCAAAGAGTTCAGAAATTAGACGTTCTACTCAGACTGTTCTTGATATCCTCTTTCACCATTTATTGAGATTATTGGCTCCAATTTTATGTTTTACAATTGAAGAAGCTTGGCAAAGCCGTATGGGATCTAACAATAGTATACACAATGAGAATTTTTGTTTGATTGATGAAACATGGATAAGAAATGACCTTGATGAAAGTTGGAGTTTTTATAAAAAATTAAAGAAGTTAATTAATGGTGCTATTGAAGTAGAAAGAAAAAATAAAACAATTGGATCTAGCCTTGAAGCTTCAGTTACTTTGTTCATTAATGATGATAAAAAAATTAGTTTAATAAATAATGAAATGGTTAAGCAAGTTTCAATTGTATCAAAGATAGAAATAAAAAAGGAAGATTTACCCGGTAATTGTTATACTTTAGATGATGACAAATCTATTGGTGTATTAGTTTCAAGAGTAGGCGGTCAAAAATGTGAACGCTGCTGGAAGTATTTTTCGAAACTTTCGGATAACGTATGCATTCGCTGTAAAGAAGTAATTGAATAAATGCTCAGTAAAATAAAAAATTTCTCTTTCTTTATAATTCTTTTTGCCGGTATTGATCAAGCAATTAAATTTTATTTGATCAATATTTATAATATAAACACGAGTCATCTTAATTCTCAATTCATGGAAAAAATAAATGACTACTTAAACTTATATTTAATATGGAATAAGGGATTTGCTTTTGGTTTATTTCAAAATGATCTTCAATCAATTAATAACTTTTATATGATAATCATACTTGTTTTGATTATTTTTTTATTTTTCTATGCCATAAAAATTGATAAAAAAATATATTATTTCGCATTCAGTCTAATTATCGGTGGGGCGATTGGAAATTTGATCGATCGATTTTTATACCAGGCTGTATTAGATTTTATTGATATTCATTACATGAATTACCATTGGTATGTGTTTAATTTTGCTGATATAACGATCACAGTAGGATGTTTACTGGTTATTATTCTGGAGTTATTTTCAGGTAAAAATAAGAAAGAAAATGCATAGATTTTTTATATTACTAATACTAACAATTTTTTTAGTTGGATGTTCGTCAAATCAATCAAATGATTTTACATCCTTGAAACAAAGAGCACTTCAAATACCACCAGATTTTGAATTAACTCCACCTGGTGAAGGAGAAGAATTGGACATCGAGTCACCTGAAAGTATTAAAAACGAAACTTCTGATGTTGAAACATTGATCTTAGATAGTTCCGGCTCATCTGAAATAGTTAAAACGAATGATGAGGAAGTTGAAGCTGGATCTCTAGAAGAGTTTATTGAAGATCAATTTTAAAAATTTAAATTATGGTTAAATGTTTTTATTATACACGTAAATGGTTTTATTGGGCTTATGGAGGAGGATCGGTTTTAGTTTTCTCTCTCTGGATACAGGTTCAATTAACTGTTGCTATTAATACTTGGTACGGGGGGTTTTACGATTTACTTCAAAATGCTGAGAAATATTCTGATGATCCTCAAAGTGGAATTTCATTATTTTATGAAAAATTAATTTCTATAAAGTATTTCACACAAAGTGCATCCGTAGATCAAAGTACATCAGCAGAGCCTAGTTTCTTAGTTATCGCCATGCCATATGTTATTTTGGCAACCTTTACAGGCTGGTTTACTCGGATTTATGGATTGAGATGGAGAGAATCCATAACGTTTGATTATATTCCAAGATGGAGAAGCGTTGAGGTAGAAATTGAGGGTGCCAGTCAGAGAATTCAAGAAGACTGCAACCGTTTTGCAAGGATCGTAGAAAGTCTAGGTTTGCAAGCAGTCAGAGCAATCATGACTTTGATAGCATTCCTTCCTGTATTGTGGACACTATCTGAAAGTGTGGATATTCCCATTCTAAGGGATTATGAAGGATCTTTGGTTTGGACGGCATTATTAGTTTCCATTGGAGGGCTAATAATTTCTTGGTTTGTAGGCATAAAGCTTCCTGGTTTAGAATATAACAATCAAAAAGTAGAAGCAGCATTTAGAAAAGACTTGGTATTAGGAGAGGATGATAAAACAAATTATGCTCAGCCAGAAAGATTATGGGAACTATTCCTAGGAATAAGGTTTAATTATCAAAGACTGTATATGCACTATGGATATTTTGATGTTTGGCAAAACAGTTATGGTCAATTTATGGTTATTGTACCTTATTTAATTGTAGGTCCAGGTTTATTCACTGGAGCAATAATGCTGGGAACAGTTGTTCAAGTTAGCAACGCATTCCAAAGAGTGCATGGCAGCTTTGATCTATTCCTTCAAAATTGGACAACGATAACTGAATTAAGATCTATAATTAAAAGACTTAGTGAGTTTGAGAAAAATTTATCTACTCATGATAAGGCCATTAGTGCATAGTTAGCTTCATGTCGGCATACGAAGCAATAAAACAAAATATTTTGTCTAATAAATATCCTTTCTTAGAATATAAAAATCTTTTAAATGAGCATATTAAGGAAAAAAATAAACTTAATTTTGATTTTGAAAATTATATTATTGTTGGTATTGGAGGATCATCTCAGGGTTCGAAAGCTGTTTCCCATATTTTAAATCAAAAAAATATTTATTATTTTGATCATCTAAATGCCAGAAAAGTTGATCAAGTATTAAATTCTATTAATCATATTGATACCGGTTTTATTTTTATTTCAAAGTCAGGGAGTACATCAGAGGTATTGACTCTATATGATTACATTTCTGAATTTGTTGGTGATGAATTTGATAAAACAAAAAATTTCCTAGCCATTACTGAAAATAATGATGAACCTCTCAATAGATTTGCTACTCACTCTGGATTTCATTGTATAGAGCACAATCCAAATATTGGAGGTAGATTTTCAATTTTTTCTCACACTAGCATGATTCCTATTTCATTATTTTTTAATGACTATTTAGATATGTTTAAAGGATTTGAGTCTGCTATATCTGATTTTCTTAATAAAGAGCCAGTTAGTGATGATATGTCACCGATTGATATAGCCCTTAAAAAGTATGACCTAATTCTAGGTGGAAAAAGGATTGATATTATTCTTTTGTATGGTGATGAACTTTATGAAATTGGAAATTGGATGAAACAATTATATGCCGAGAGTTTGGGTAAGAATGGATTTGGATATCTTCCAGTAATCTCTCAAATGACCCAGGATCAACATAGTGTTTTACAATTATACCTAGATGGTCCAAATGATAAATTTTATGAATTTTATAGTGCAAATTATCAGGAGAGTAATAATTTTATTGATCTAACATTAGCAAATCATAGACAAGCAATGCTAAAGACTCTTGAAAATGAGAGTCTTCCAATCGTAAGGATTTCTGATTACTTTGTAGATAACGAACAATCAATTGGTTATCAATTAGGATATTTCTTTATTAGTTTAATCCTAGAAACATTATTATTGGCTCATTTAGGAGGTGTTGATCCTTTTGGGCAAGATGCTGTTGAGAAACAAAAAAAATATTTAAAGTAGATATTACTTTATTTTAAAAAATGAAAATCTAGAATTTCCAAGATCTTTAGTTCTTGTCAATTCGAGTTTATTATTTTCCAAAATCTTGCTTTCAATACTTTGTTCGATAATAAAAATACAATTACTTGAAAAGCAATCAATCATACCTATTCTATCCATAAATTTAATATCAAGCCCTTTTTCATAAGGAGGATCAATATAAACAAGGTCAAATTTATCATGAAAATCAATTGATTGAATTCTTAGAGCATCGATATGATGAACTTCGGTTATATCAATAAAGTCGAATTTTTTTATATTTTCGTAAATAAGATCTATCATCATAGAGTCTTTTTCAAGCATCACAGATTTTTTTGCACCCCTTGATAGTGCTTCAAAGGAAAAAGAGCCAGTTCCAGCAAATGCGTCGAGAATTGTGCATTGATGAAGCGAAAAACCTGTTTCAATGATACCATTTCCGTGTGCCAAGAGATTAAAAATAGTTTCACGATTTTTGTCAGAAATCGGTCGAGCAGATTGGTTTTTCTTTGTTACTATTTTATAACCTTTTTTATTTCCACTGATTATTCTCATTTCACTTTTTAATTACTTTAGTTTTAACAATCTTACCTTTTTGAATCTTTCCAAGTTTATATGGGCCATAAGAAATTCGTATCAATCGAGTAACTGTCATATTAAATGATTCAAATATATTTCTTATTTCACGATTTTTTCCTTCTCTCAGTATCATTGTAATCCAAGTATAAGTTGGAGTACTACTATCAATTAAAGCTAAAATTGGTTTATACTTAATCTTATTGATGAATAGTCCTTTTTTTAGACTTTTTATTATTCTTTCATTTACTTTTCCCTGAACTTTAACTTTATAAGATCTTTCAAAATTATTTTTTGGAAGTTCGAAGTATCTTTTAATATCTCCATTATTTGTAATTAGTAACAATCCCTCAGAATTATAATCTAATCTTCCAATAGAAATATATTTCTCAAATTTTTTTGGAATTAGATCAAAAATTGTTTTCCTGCCTTCAGGGTCTGAATGCGTAACTAGGCATCCGCGAGGCTTATTAAATATAAATATTTCGTCATGAGTTTTATAATTAATTAGTTTTTTATCTAATAAAATTTTATTTGATGCATTAACATTAATATTAGGACGGTCAATTATTTTTCCATTAATCTTGACTCTTCCTTCAATTATAAGCTGTTCAACTTGCCTGCGTGAGTATTGAGATGATCTAGCAATCACCTTGCTTATACGCTCTGAATTACTTTTATTTTTCATATAATTTTTATATCTATATATTATTTCAGAAAGAAAGTTTAAATTAAATACATGTCCAAAAATTCTCCAATGAATTTAGCAATTGAAATGGCATTGAAGGGAAAGAAACGTGGAGAAATACCAGTTGGGTGTGTTATTCTTAATAAGGATGGGGAAGTGCTAGCCCAAGCTCATAATACAGTTGTTAATGAATTTGACCCACTTGGTCACGCAGAAATTAATGCTATTCGAGAAGCATGTCAAAAAATAAAGAGTGATCGACTTATTGATTGTAGCCTTTATGTTACCTTAGAGCCATGCATCATGTGCGGAGCTGCAATATCTCGGTCAAAAATAAAAAAACTATATTTTGGTGCTGATGATTTGAAATTTGGTGCTATAAATGGTAGCATTAATTTTTTTCAGTCGAAGAATTGCAATCATGTGCCTGAAATATACGACAATATTTCAAAGTCTGATTGTGAAACAATGATAAATGATTTTTTTAAGGAAAATAGGTAAATGACGATTTCAGAAAAAGCTAAAGTGACAACAGAACGTCTTGAAAAATTTATGGATAAGCATGTTTATCCTAACAATAATACATATCACCAACAAATTGAAGATTTTGGAGATAACCGTTGGCAAGTTGTACCTATAATTGAAGATCTTAAAGAAGAAGCTAAGAAGGAAGACCTATGGAATCTTTTTCTTCCTGAGAGTGACTTAGGCCATGGACTAACGAATGCTGAATATGCCCCAATGTGTGAAATTATGGGAAGAGCAATGTGGTCAGCAGAAGTATTTAATTGTTCAGCGCCTGATACTGGTAATATGGAAGTCTTAGTAAGATATGGAACTGATGAACAAAAAAAGAAATATTTAGAACCCTTGCTTGAAGGTAAGACAAGATCAGCTTTTGCGATGACAGAGCCAGCAGTAGCATCATCGGATGCAACAAATATTACAAGCGAAATCAAAAAAGATGGAAATCAATACGTTCTAAATGGTACTAAATGGTGGACTTCTGGTGCAATGGACCCAAGATGCGCATTTTATATTTTTATGGGTAAAACTGACCCTGACAATCCTGATAAGCATAAACAACAATCAATGATTCTTGTTGATAAAGATGCTCCAGGTATAAAAATTAAACGACATCTGCCAGTATTTGGATTCGATGATGCACCACATGGTCATGCTGAAATAGAATTTAATGATGTAAAGGTACCTCCAGAAAATATGCTACTTGGTGAGGGTAGAGGATTTGAAATAGCGCAAGGAAGACTCGGACCGGGTAGAATTCACCATTGCATGAGAACAATTGGATTGGCTGAAGTTGCACTTGAAGCAATGTGTAAGAGACTAATGTCTAGAAAAGCTTTTGGAAAAGAAGTTGCAAGACACTCGGTTTGGCAAGAAAGAATTGCAGATGCGAGAATCAATATTGAAATGACAAGATTACTTACTTTGAAAGCTGCCTCGATGATGGACAAAGTAGGAAACAAGGTTGCTAAAAATGAAATAGCAATGATCAAGGTCGCAGCCCCTAATATGGCATTAAAAATAATTGACGATGCAATACAAGCCTATGGTGGTGCAGGTGTTACAACTGATCCAAGATTAGCTCAGGCATATGCTGGCATGCGAACACTAAGACTTGCTGACGGTCCTGATGAAGTGCATCGATTATCAATAGCGAGAAATGAGCTAAAAAAGTATCTTTAATTTGTCTAAAAAAAAAGAAATTTCAATCAAGGATAAGTATAGCCAGTTTGTAAAGAACAAGACTTTTGATTCTTACTGGGATGAGTATCATCATATTGAGGATCTATCAATGAGTGAGTCAATCAGACAAAAACAAGAAAGATTAAAAAAGTTAAAATCTAAATAACGGTGTCTAGATAAGAGATAAGTCGATTTACTTCTTCTAAATTATTGTAGTGTACCATTGAAACCCTGACGACACCATCGTTTGGCTCAATGCCGAGTCCATGCAGGCAGCGCCAAGCATAAAACTCTCCATTACGAATACCGATATCTTTTTTACCTGCACCTAAAGCGATTTCTTTTGAGCTAATTCCATTAACAGTAAAAGATAATGTAGGCATCCTTATATCTCTTGAATGAGATTGACTTCCAATAAGTCTTACGTTCTTTTTACTTTTAAGAAATTCAAGTAAAACCTTAATTAATTTCTCTTCATGACCATGGATAAGTTGAAAGATCTTTTTCCCTTTTTCATGAAGACTAATACTATTTTCATTGAAATGATGATCGTATAAATCTTCATAGTAATCTGTTAGTCCTGACAGGCAGGCTAGTTCCTCATGATTTGGACCTCCAGGATTGAGAGTGTATGGCACTTCTTCAGACAAAAATTCATGATTCAAATTTTTTGTTTTTTGGAGTAATTCTTTTTTTCCATATAGGAGAGCAAGATGAGGGCCATAAGTTTTGTACAAACTAAAGCTATAAAAATCGACATCAATATTTTTTAAGTCTGCAAGGTCATGAGCCATATAGGCAACTCCATCACCAACTACTTTTATATTTCTCTCATGAGCAATTTTAGTTATTTCATGTAGATTATTAATTGAAGCAACAATATTGGAAGTATGGCAAACACATATAAATTTTGTTTTATCGCTTATTATTTTCTTCAATTCTTCAATTTCGAGTTCAGCTGTTTCAGTATTAAATTTCCATTCATTAATAATGACTCCTCTTTCAGCAAGCTTTCTCCATGCACCAATATTTGCTTCATGATCTTGATTAGTGACAATTATTTCATCTCCCTCATCTAGCCAATTCTGGATTGCATTTGATAATAAAAACATATTCATCGTTGTTGAGGGACCGATAATAAACTCATCTTTAGAAACATTTAATAACTCAGCAATCTTTGCTAGGCTTTGGTCCATCTCTTCACCAGCTTCTATTGAAGGACCAAAATCACCATAAGGCTGAACTTTTTTAGTAATCATAAAGTCATTGAGTTTTTCAATTAATTGTTTAGGAACATAGGTTCCTCCTGCATTTTCAAAGAATGCAAAATTTGCTGTTTTTGGATTTTGAAAAGCAGGAAATTGTTTCCTAACAAAATCTATATCAAGTGTATTTGTCATTAATTATTTAATCCCTCTTACAATATCCCAACCTATCTTACCTAAGATTGGGACAAAAGCTTCATAGTTTTTTGCTTCAGAACTTGAAGCTGTTCCATCTCTAACTCTACCAACTATTCCCTGGGCAATACCGGCTAATCTAAAAATATTATAAGCCATGTAGAAATCCCAATTCTCAATTTTATTTCTGCCAGTTTTTTTATAGTATAGTTCTGAATATTCATGTTCGGATGGAATATTTAAAGACTTTAAGTCTGCTCCAAGCATTCCCAAACCTTTTGCGGCAGCAGGCAATCTCCATGACATCATATGATATGTAAAATCTGCAATTGGATTTCCTAATGTTGATAATTCCCAATCAAGGATAGCTTTCACTTGATGTGTTTCTGGATCAAAAATCATATTATCTAATCTAAAATCACCATGAACTATTGAAGTTTCCTCTTCCAAAGGAATATTTTTTGGAAGCCAATCTATAAGTTCGTTTATTTCTCCAATTTCTTGTGTTTCAGAGTCTCTATATTGCTTAGTCCATCTATGTATTTGTCTCTGCATGTAGTTTTCGTGTTTTCCATAGTCACCTAAATTTATTTTTTCAAAATCGACGTTATGTAATTTTGAAATTGTATCGTTCATAGACAGATAAATATCTCTCCTTGCGACTTCATCTAGATTTGGCAATATTAGTTCCCAATATATATTTCCTTTTACATGGTCCATTAAGAAAAATTTAGTGCCTACAACATCTTCATTATCACAATAGTCATAAGTTTTAGGAACAGGAACATCAGTTTGACTCAGCGCTGTTATAACTCTGTATTCGCGATCTACTGCGTGAGCAGATTTTAATAGTTTTCCTGGAGGTTGACGCCTTAAAACAAAGTCTCCTTGATTAGTGATAATCATATAGGTTGGATTTGACTGACCTCCTTTAAATTGCTTTATTTCATTGATGGATATTTTATCTCCAAAAATATTTTTGAGATATTCTTCAAGGCTGGATTGATTAATTGATAGCTTTTCATCAACTTCTTTAGTTCCTGAAAATATATGATCTCTAGTGTTCATTTTTTAGTGCTTTATGACCTATATCATTTCGATAATAACATTCATTCCAATCAATTTTCTTAACTTCATCATATATTGTACTCAGCGCAGACTGCAAAGATTTATCTTTTGCAGTTATTGATAGAACCCTACCTCCATTTGCTAATATTTTTTTATCAGACTCAATTGTTGCTGCATGAAACACCTGAAGGCTTTGACTAGTCTTAATATTTTCAAGACCTTTAATTTCCGTGTCTTTTTTAAATTCTCCAGGATATCCTTTTGAAGCAAGAACCACAGTAGCACAGTCTTCATCATACCAATCGCAATCATACTCATTTATTGATCCATCGATTGAATGCATTATTAAATCTATTAGATCTGATTTTAGACTCATCATTAAAACTTGGCATTCTGGATCTCCAAATCTTATATTGTATTCAACTAATTTCGCTCTTTCATTTTCAATCATAAGTCCAGCATAAAGAATACCTTTAAATGGGTGGCCTTTATCAAGCATTGCTTTGAGCGTTGGTTTTATAATTTCAGTATCTACTTGTTTTTTTACATTTTCAGTAAATACTGGCGCTGGCGAATAAGCGCCCATTCCCCCTGTGTTCGGCCCAGTATCATTTTCACCAATTCGCTTGTGATCTTGAGCACTTATTAGTGAAATAAAATTTTTACCGTCTGAGCAAATAAAATAACTTGCCTCTTCTCCATTCATAAATTCCTCAATAACTACATTCATATTTTCACCAAATTTAGCATTGAAAATATCTTGTACTGCTATGCTAGCAGTTTTAAAGTCTTCAGCAATTGTTACTCCCTTGCCAGCAGCCAAACCATCAGCTTTAATTACTATTGGATAACTCTGTGTCTCTAAATATTTAATTGCATCGTCAGAATTTTGAAATTTTTTATATTGGGCAGTGGGTATACTATGTTCATTACATAGATCTTTCATAAAACTTTTTGATCCCTCAAGTTGAGAAGCAAACTGATCTGGACCAAAAATTTTTATTTTACGAGAAGTAAAGAAATCTACTATGCCGTTTACTAATGGCACCTCAGGACCAACAATGATAAGGTCGACAGTCTTTTTTATTGCAAAACTAAATAACTCATCAAAATTATTTGTATCTACAATATGACACTCGGCTAACTGAGAAATCCCATAATTTCCAGGTATTGCATATAACTTAGATAATTTTGAACTTTGACTGATTGCATAGCATATAGCATGCTCACGTGCGCCACTTCCAATAACTAAAATATTCATATAAATAAACTTAACTTTAATAATATCATAACATAGTTTAAATTATCAAAAATGGTTAAAGAAAATATTCCTGAATATTCAGTTACTGAAATTTCTAAATCAATTAAGCAAGTTTTAGATGATACTTTTGGTTATGTGAGAGTTCGAGGAGAAATTTCAGGATTAAAACAAGCCGCCTCTGGCCATGTTTACCTTAATCTTAAAGACGAAAGCGCTATTATTAATGGTATTATATGGAAAAGTAATGTCTCAAGACTAAGCTTTCAACCTCATGATGGTTTAGAAGTTATCTGCAAGGGAAGGCTAACCACAGGTTACTCTGATCGATATTCAGGTCGTTCAGACTATTCAATACACATAGATTCATTAATGCCAGCAGGAGAGGGAGCGCTTATGGCATTACTTGAGCAGCGAAAAAAAAAGTTTGCTGCTTCAGGATTATTTGATCAGATCCATAAAAAACAAATACCAGAATATCCTCATAGAATTGGTGTAATTACCTCTCCAACTGGGGCAGTTATTCAAGATATATTGCATAGAATTGAAGAGAGGTACCCTCTCAATGTAATACTTTGGCCAGTACCTGTTCAAGGTGATGACTCTTCAGAACTTATTACTCAAGCTATAAGAGGTTTTAATAATAATGATATTGAAGAGTCAATTAAGCCTGACGTAATAATAGTAGCGCGTGGCGGTGGCAGCATTGAAGATCTATGGGCTTTTAATGAAGAAAATATTGTGAATGCCGTATTTGAAAGTAAAATTCCCATAATTTCTGCAATTGGACATGAGACAGATACCACTTTAATTGACTTAGTGTCAGATTTGAGAGCACCAACACCAACTGCAGCAGCAGAGTTTGTCACTCCTGTTAAATCTGAATTATATGAGGTTGTAAGAAAAGCCCAAAAAGAATTAGACCAGAATATTGAATATTCCATTGATGAAAAAAAACAACATTTCAAATTAGTTGACCACAAGCTTCCTGCAAATCTTAAGGTATTTATAAATACATTAAATTCAAATTTTCTAACTATATCCTCTCGATTAAATACAAAGATATTAAGAGAACAATTAAAATCAAAAATAGATACATTAAACAATTATTCAAATCGTATCCGTATCTCCAGCAAACAATATATTTCTGCGAGAATTGAAAAAATCAATAGTGTGAGCAAATTAATTGAGAGCTTGAGTTATAAATCAGTAATTAATCGAGGTTATGCCGTTATTAGAAATAGTGACAAAAAACCTGTCCAGAAAATTTCTGATATTTTAAGTGATAATGAGATTAATATAGAATTGAAAGATGGAATTTTAGAAGGCAAAATAGATTCATGAGTTCAAATTTAGAAAAATGCGCAATTATTGAACTTCACCATGGTCAATTTAAGATAATTGAGCCAGGAGATTATGTGCTTTGCTCCATTACTAGACTAAAGATACCCTTAGAGAATATAAAATATTGGAATGTAGATTTACAGGAAATATATTTTGGACCTGAGGTAGCCTTAAAAAGATATAAAGAAATTAATGAAATTTAATTTTTTTTTTATCGTAAAATTTTTTATTTTTTATTTCTTATTATTTGGAACTGTCAATTCTCAAAATCGATACGATTTACCACAAAAAGTTTTACAAGGAGAGTTAATTATTAGTCAAATAAATGGATACGCTGATCAGACTAAAGTAAAAATCTTTAAAGATAAAGTTCCCCTTAAAGTAAGTAAAAATGGTTATTTTGTAATTCCAATTGATAGAGATAGAAAAAATAATGTTCTATTGGAAATATGTATGGATCAATGTGAGAGCAATGAAATAATCGTTCTGAAAAGAAATTTTGATATTCAGGAAATAAATGGTTTACCTTCTAAGCTCGTAACTCCCGATGAAAAAGTTTTAGAACGAATTATTGCTGAAAATAAGATTATAAAAAGATCTAAAAAAATTATGATTGATGACGAGTATTTTATAAATAGTTTTGTTCAGCCAGTTGAAGGTATTGTAACAGGAGTTTTCGGAAGCCAGAGAATATTAAATGGGAAGGCAAAAAGTCCTCATAGAGGATTGGATATCGCAAATGATGAGGGAACGCCAGTTGTATCAACAAATGACGGCTTAGTAGTTCTTGCGGAGTCTGATCTCTATTATACTGGAGGTACTGTTGTTATTGATCATGGTTATGGAGTAAAAAGCATATACGCACATTTAGCTACTGTAGATGTAGAATTAAATAATACTGTAAGAAGAAATGAAGTTATCGGAACTGTTGGATCTACTGGCAGATCTACAGGGCCACACCTACATTGGGGTATTATGGTATTTGATACTTACATTGACCCTCAGTTATTACTTAAAAAGTATAACTAGTTTTGGATAAAATATTTTTTAGCTAAATATTATCCCCAGCGGTTATGATGCCAAAAATACTCTGAAGGATTCTCTGATATCTTTTTTTCAAAAAAAGAATTTATTTTTTCAACAATCCAAATTTTATTTTCTTCATTATCTTGTAATTTTGAAGACTCAATTAATTCACAAAACTCAAATTCAAAATTATTGCCTTGTCTTTTCGGCCAAGCTAAATATATATTACTATTAGATTTTAGTGCTAATTGAGCAGGTAGTGCTGTAGCATATACACTTTTACCAAAAAATTTTGTTTCTATACCTGAAGATAGTTTTTGATCAGCTAATAGCGCTAAAGAGAAACCATTTTTAAAATCCCTCATTAGTTTTTTTGTACCGATAAGATTTTTTTGGTAACATCTAACACTATATTTATTTCTAAGATAAGAAAGAATGAAGCGAATAAAAGGGTTGTTGGGTTCTCTTACAATCCCAGAGATTTTATTAGATTTTATTCTACAAGCAATACCAGGTATCTCCCAGTTTGCGCTGTGAGCAGAAATTAAAATTTTATTTTCACTTCTTTCAAAAAAAGATTTTGAATGATTATTCTCAATTATTTTTACGATATTATTTTTTGCTATCTTATTTAATTGTGCGTATTCCGCTAATACCTTGCCAAAATTAGTCCATACACCTTTATTAGTTTGGGCGATCCATTCATTGCTTTTGTCTGGAAATGCAATCTTTAGATTTTTATTTATAATTTTATTTGCATTTGTCATCTGCCCAAGCCTTAATGCAAGAAAAACGCCAAGTTTTCTTGCAATATTTAGTGGTAGAACAAAAAAGAAAAAGAAAAAAATAATGAAAATACAAAACTCTAATGGATATTTTATAAATTTAATCATTTTGCATTAGAATTTCACTTAGAGCTTCTTTATTAGAAAATTCTAATGATATTTGTAAAAAATTAATACCTAATCTTTGTTTTGTATTTAATCTTTTCCAGTCTTTTTCTGTTGTAATAATTTCTAAATTATTATCAGTGGCATATTTTTTCATATTTTTAATATCATTATCTGTATAAAAATAATGATCTGGAAATGATTTTATCTTGGTTAAATTATAATTATTTGTATTAAGTGTATTTATAAAGCTAGGATTATTTCCAATGCCACTAAATGCAAAATAATTTTTATCTATTTGATTTTTCTCACAAGTAATTTCAGCCTTTAAGAACAATTTATTTTTAAATTTATTTTTATAAACATCTAAATTATTGCCTTTTTCATCTCCAATAATGACAATTATGTCTGCTAGCTTCATAGCAGAAGATGGTGATTGTCTTAAGGGACCTACTGGAAGTAAAAATCCATTACCAAAACCTCTGTTTCCATTAATAACTAAAATACTTTTATCTTTTTTTATTCTGAAGTCTTGTAACCCATCATCTATTAAAATTATATCTGGTGAAAATTTAGCAATTATGAAATTAATTCCTTTTAATCTATCGTTACTTACAAAAGTGCTGGCATGCTCGACATATAGCAAAGCCTCATCTCCTACATCGACTGCAGAATGACTTTTCATATTTACTTGTGTGGGCGCTTTTATTTTCCCCTTGTATCCTTTTAAGAGAACAGCGACTTTAATATTTCTTGATTTAAAAAGATTTATTAGGGATAACACTGTTGTTGTTTTTCCATCACCACCTACAGAACAATTTCCAATACATACAATTTTATTTTGAAATGATTTTTCTTTACTCTGAATTTTTTTTAGTAAAAATACCAGATAATAAATAATTGATAACGGGAAAAAAATACATATAACAAGATAACTAAATTTACTTTTACTATACCAAATGTATTGAGTAATTTTCTGATCTAAACCCATAAAAATTTACTTTAAGGTAAATGTTTATTTAATAAACTCATATTTTTTTTCAGGGTACTCTGAGACTCTAATTTTAGTTGGTACAGCCTATCTTTTTTTGATGATTTTTTTGGTTTATCGTAGTTTTTTTGAATATGATGGATCAATTCCTTAGGCGTATCAATAAGATTAGTTATGTGCATTTTTCTTAGTGTTGAATATACATCTGTAAAGTTTTGTACAAATTTTCCATGATGAATTAGTTTGCCATAGTATGATTCTTCAATTGGATTTTGACCACCATGATTTACAAAACTACCACCAATAAAAATAAAATCAGCGACACTATAAAACAGTTCTAATTCTCCCAGGGTATCTGCAATATATATAGAAGTATTTTTTTTTATTCTTTTTGATTTAGATCTCAAAATAACACTTTCTAAAGCTTGGTTTTTAATAAAAGATTTTCTATCTGGATGCCTAGGAATAATTATTGAGATAAAATTTTTTCTAACGGATCTGATTTCATTTGTTATTCCAGCTATAATGTCTTCTTCTCCAGGATGAGTGCTAGCAGCAACAAGTACTTTTCTATTTTCAAGAAGTTTTTCAACCTTCTTCTTTGCAAATGAATCAATTCTTGCTGGAGTTGACGTAAATTTTAGATTTCCAGAATATTGAACTTTTTTAATACCAAGTTTTTTGTAAAATATCATACTATCATTGTTCTGAGTAAGACAGTGATCAAAACAAGAAAATATTTTTTTACTTGCATTGGGAAAAATCGACCATCTTCTATACGTTTTTGGTGTCATTCTTCCGTTTATAATTATTAGCTTTATCTCTTTATTTTTAGATTTCAAAATTAAGTTAGGCCATATCTCAGACTCAACAAATATTCCAATATTTGGTTTCCAATAAGATAAAAAACGTTCAACGAAAATTGGATTATCTAGTGGTAAAAATTGATGAGTGATACTTTTATTTAATTTTTGAAATATTAATTTTGATGATGATTTAGTGCCGGTTGTCACAAGTATTTGTGAATTATTTTTTTTTTGTATTTCTTTGATTAGAGAGATTACTGATAAACTTTCACCAATACTCGCTGCATGAAACCATATTAGCTTATCACTCTTCTTTATACCACTCGCAATTCCATATCTCTCTGAAATTCTTTCCTTATCCTCTTTATTATTCGAAATTCTAATTTTTAAATAGATTGGGATAAATGGATAAAATAAAATTGTTACAAGTTTGTAAAAAAATATCATCTTTTAATCATACTATTGAAAAGAATTTACATTTTTAGTGAGTAAATCGAGTTTATTTTTAAGTAAAATTTGATATTGGGAGTTATCCTCATTATTTACTTTAATTGGTTCACCCCAAGCAATATTTATTTTGCTAAAAAACTTTGGGACAATAAATTTGTCCCATGTATTTAAAGTCCATTTTGAATTAAAGCCAAGCGCAACTGGAACAATTTTTTTATTACTCATTCTCGCAATATTAATTATTCCATCTGAAACCTCATGCCTAGGACCTCTAGGTCCGTCAGGTGCAATTCCAACACAGATATCATTTTTTAGAGAGGATAATATTTGTTTAGCGGCAATAAATCCTCCTTTATTTTTTATTTTTCCAGGTTTACTTGTTGATCCTCTTATAGTCTTGAATCCTAGATAGGAAATTACCTTTGAGATAATATCTCCATCTTTGTGTTTCGAAATTAATACCAATATATCAAATTTGTTTTTCCAAGTAAAAGGACACATCAATAATTGATCATGCCAGAAGGCATAAATAAAATTTTCATTTTCTTTACAAAGTGAATCAATGTTTAGCTTATCTGAAAATGTAACTTTTGATGTATAATAAGTTATTAGTATATAAACTAGTCCAAGAATCGATATAATTTTTTTTATAAAAAAATTGCTGACAATATTTTTAAACATCGTTATTTAGATTTCTTTTTTATATAAATTAGAATAAATACCATTACTTTTGATTAATTCCTGGTGAGTTCCAATCTCAGCAATTCTACCAAAATCAAATACTGCGATTTTATTTGCATCAATAATCGTGCCAAGTCTGTGGGCAATGACAATAGTGGTTCTATTTTGCATTAATTTTTTAATAGCAATTTGAATAAGATTTTCTGATTCATTATCTAAACTTGAAGTTGCTTCATCTAACAACAAAATTGGTGCATCTCTTAAAAATGCTCTAGCAATAGATATTCTTTGTTTTTGTCCTCCTGAAAGACTAAATCCTTTTTCACCAACAATAGTCTCATATTGATTAGGTAAACTCATTATAAATTCATGCGCAGCAGCTGATTTAGATGCATCAACAATTTCATTATATGAAGCGCTAGTATTTCCGTAGCTTATATTTTCTTTTATTGATACATCAAATAATTTTGGCTCTTGACTAACCAGACTAATACAAGATCTTAATGAGTCTAAAGTTAAATTTTTTATATTTTGCCCATCAATTTCAATAGATCCATTAGATGGATCATAAAATCTTGGAATTAGATTTAGGCATGAGGATTTACCTGCACCACTTGGACCAACTAGGGCAGTTGTTGTTCCTGGCTCGACAATAAGACTTATACTATTTAATGCTAAGTTCTTATCATTTTCGTAAGAAAGAGAAACATCCTTAAACTCGATTTTACCATTTGTTATTGCCAGTTGTTTGGCATTATCTGCCTCTTTGATATAACTTTCTTGATCCATCAAATTGAATATTCTCACTGCGGCTGCAAAACCATCTTGTATTGAAGTACTAATTGCAGATAATCGTTTTAAAGGCTGAAAGCTGAGCATCATGGCACCTAAGAAAGATACAAATTCATTCAAAGCTAGTTCACCTTGAATTCCTCTTATTCCAGCATAGTACAGTGCGGCCGCAATTCCAAAACCTGCTAAGAACTCTGAAAAGGGAGATGCAGCAGCTCTTGTTTTGATTCCTTTAATAATTAAATGCATTCTTTTATAGATCGATAAGCTTACCTTTTGTATTTCTCGTTCCTCTTGCTGGTATGCTTTAACAACTCTTGTTCCATCTAAATTTTCTGAGAGCAATGTTGCCAATATTCCAGTTTCAACTTGCCCCTCTGTAGAAGCTTTTTTCATTCTTTTTCCAAGCTTCTTAGATAAAAGAGCAACTAATGGTATAGCAATCAAAGAAACTGTCGCAAGTCTCCAGTCTTGATAGTACATAACGGCAATTAAACAAATAAGGGTTAGAATATCTCTTACTCCGTTTGCTAAACTATTACTCACTGAGTCTTGTAAGAGAGTAACGTCATACAAGAAGTTGGATATTATTTTACCTGAATGATTTTTCTGTACCCAAGCAAGATCAGAATATGTTATTTTAGAAAACATTTTTACTTGCGTATCTGCAATTATCCTCTGTCCTACATCTGTGAGAATAGCTGTTTGCCAGTATGTTGAAATACCTTTTATTAGAAGTGTTATTATTATTGCAATTGGAATGATTGTTAACATCTGCGTATTTTTATCCAAAAAAATCATTTTAATTGCAGGATCTAAAATCCAAGCTGTTAACCCAGTTGCAAGTGCAGTGATTACCATAAAGAAAAATGAACTTGATAATTTTAAGCTGTAAGGTTTAACACTATCTTTGAATAGCCTACTTAAAATTTGATAACCGGTCATGCTAGGGTAGAGATTATTTTTATATAAAGAAATTGCAACTTGAAGATTTTATCTTAAAAAAAGACTATTTTCCAGCCAAAGTCATATTTTCAATCCTTATAGTTGGAGCATTTGAACGAGATTTGAACTCTAAATCGTTTGCAGCACTAAGGTTTAAGAACATATCTTTTAAATTAGAAGCTATTGTGATTTCACTCACTGGAAATTGAATCTCACCATTTTCAATCCACATACCTGAGGCACCCATACTATAATCACCTGTTACTATGTTAACACCCATTCCAATAAGTTCTGTAGCGTAGAAACCTGATTTGGTAGAACGCATCATATCTTCATATGAATTAATTCCATTTGCCATAAATAAATTTGAGGTACTGAT
>JAQWTH010000013.1 GCA_029242795.1 Candidatus Pelagibacterales bacterium
CTACCAGTCAAGAAAAATGCAAGAATAAATTCATCAAAAGAGATTATGAAGCTTAGAAGAAGAGCTGCAACTATTCCTGGTAAATATAATGGGAAAGACACTCGATAAAATGTTCCCCAAGCACTTTCACCTAAATCCCTAGAAGCTTCTTCAAGAGAAAAATCAAAGCCCTCAATCCTTGCAATCAATATTAGCATTGCAAAAGGTGTACAAAATAAAATGTGTCCAATTGTTACAGGAACTAGTCCTAATTTAAATCCAAGATTGATCCAAATTATAAGCAGTGCTACTGCTAAGATAATTTCTGGTATCAAAAATGGCATCATGATGGCTCCATAAGAGACTTTTTGCCCTCTAAATTTATAACGAGCAAATGCCTTTGCAGCAAAGAGTGCAATAATTGTACTTATAACACTAGCGACTACGCCTACTTTAATACTAGCCCACAACGCTTTATGTAGATTTCTTTTTGACCACATTTCCTCGTAATGCTCCATTGTAAATCCAGCAAGAGGGAATGACATATAATTTGCATCGTTAAAACTAAATAAGGGTAAAAATAAAACAGGCACGTACAAGAATGCAAAATAGATCAAGGTATAAATGAGCAGTGTATTATTTTTTTCGTTCATTTTTAAGACAACCTCTGTGTAAGTCTTTTTGTTACATTTGAAACAATGATTGTTATGATAGCAACAGTTGTTAACATTATTGTGGCTGATGCTGCACCTAGTGGAATATTATTTGCTTTACCAAAATAAGCTTGGATCATATTAGATAGCATACGTCCATCGGTTCCTCCAAGCAGAGCTGGTGTAACATAATCACCAACTGTTGGAATAAAGATAATTAAAATTGCACCAATCACGCCTGGCAATGAAAGAGGAAAAGTAATCTTCCAGAATACTTCAAATCGAGATAAACCAAGATCCCTTCCTGCCTCAATTAGAGAAAAATCAATTTTTTCTAATGAAACATATAATGGTAACAATGCAAATGCTGCCCATGCATGAGTAAGTGTAATTACAACGGCAGTTTCAGAATACATTAAAAATGTAAGTGGTTCACTAAGCAGGCCAGCATTGATCAATGAAGAGTTTATAACTCCTTTAGTTCCAAGAATAATTTTCCAAGAAAAAACTCTTAATAGATAAGAGGTCCAGAAAGGTAAAGTTAATAACACAAGCCATAACATTTTGTTTTTTTTGACATAAAAAGCTATGTAATAACAAACAGGGTATGCCGTAATAAGAGTAATTAAAGTTACAAGAAATGAAATTTTGACTGACTTAATAAGAAGAGTAACCAACAAACTTTTTTGAAAAAAATCGATATATCTTTGGAATGTCGGTGTAAAATCAATCTCCATCATACTGACTTGAGTAAAAAAACTAAAACTCAACATTAGAATCATTGGAACAAGCATTGCTACAGCAACTAAAATTAAAGCCGGCGAAAGAAGAGAATAGGCCTGCGTACCCTCACTTTTTGCATATAATTTTCGCCACGCCTGTAACATAAAAAAATTCTAATTTATAAAAATAAGAGTTGCAATTTAAATCTCTTTTTTACTTTTGTCAGTAAACCTGGAGTACCATAGGTAGATTCTGAGATACCAAAGCCTTAAAAAACCAAAAGGAATTTTTGGTGAAAGGCCTTGATAAACTTTTGAAATATTTGTTTCACCACTATTTGACTCATAAATCATTTCAGCTAATTTCTTACCACAATAAACAGTCGTATTATTACCATTAGCTTGATAGCCATAAGAAAAATATACTGACTTATCATTTTCAAGACTACCGAAGGCAGGAACAAGATCACGCGTCATAACAACTGTTCCTCTCCAATAATGTTCAATATCAATATCATTCCAATTTGGAAACACTCCTCGAAATTGTTTCGTCATATAATCTCGCATTTTCAAAGCACTCTTTTCATCCCCAAACGTATCACCTCGGGTTCCAAAAAGCATACGATTGGAGGGCATTCTTCTGTAATAATATAGAATTTCTCTTGAATTACATATTGGGTTCAGAGTTTTATAGTTTTGCATTTGAAATTCATCTTCACTCATCTCTTTTGTAACAATAATATTTGATAACACTGGAACCATTCTGTTTGCAAAACTTGGATGTAATGACTCATCCGTATAACCATTTGTTGCAACTACGACTTTATCACAAGTCAAGGAGCCTTCATCAGTTATTAGTTTGTGCTTACCATTTCTCTCCCATTTTTTTACTCTTGAGTGAGCATGAAGTTTAGCGCCCACATTAACAGTGGCGTGAGCAAATCCATCCAAAAATGCCATTGGATTCATTGCAAACCCAGCCTCTGTGAATACTGCGCCAAACTGCTCTGTTGATTGATGTCCAGTTTCATCAAACTCTTCTTTTGGAATCCATCGAGTATTAATCCCAAAATAATTTTTTAAATCGTTTCCCCAATCCTTTAACTCTTCACTGCTATCAGGATGATGCGCAACATCAAGATTTCCTGTTCCAACCTTCTCACACTCAATGTTATTGTCTGCAATTAGTGATGCTAAAAGATCCACTCCCTCAATTTGAGAAGTGAAAAATTTTTTCGTTTCATCCATTCCATATTTTTTTATTAATTGACTAATTGATAACTTTGTTGCTGGAAGACAGCAAAAACCAGCATTTCTTCCACTACTGGCAAAACCAAAATGGCCAGCTTCAAGAAGTCTAACATCTCCTCCATAATTTTTTGCAATGTGGTAAGCGGTACTAATTCCTGTGAACCCTCCACCAATAACACAAACATCACATGAATGATCGCCAACTAGTTTAGGAAAAAGACTTTGATCAAAATGACTTATTTCTTCCCAATAACTTTTAATGGGATTGTTAAAATCATAGATTGCTTTGTTATATAATTGTTTCATATGAATAAATTAAGATTATCATAGCTACAAATTGTTGAAATACCAATTAATCATATATCTCTTCGAGGAAATTCTATTTTCTTAAATGGCCATGTTTTTTCTAGCCATGCTTTAAAGGTATTGCCTAATTCTATTTCTAAACCACTACTAAGAAGATCTTGCCTTATCCAATAATATGCTTGCACTTCGAAATCAGTATTATCTGATGGGTAGATATAGCAACACCCAATTACTTCTTCTCTATTTTGTGGTGAGAGAACCGTGTATGCAAATGAATGCCTGAGAGAAAATTCTACTTCATGCCAACCCAAATCAGCAAGATTTTCATTTAATGTCATTTTTTTTGGCCAGTCACTATCATCCATAAGTTTATACAAATGATTTTCACTTTTCATAACAGCCTCATAATCGCTGTTTAAGTGATTTATTGTTAATGGATTTAATACAAAATTTTTAGTAATTAATTCTTCTGGAACTTTAAAATCATCTTTAACTATTGGACGGCTATACATTTCAAATATCTATCTTCGTATACCATAACGAACTATTTCACCTGTTTTTTTGGTAATAATCCAATTTTTTATTCGATCTTTTACTGAAGTATTAAAATTAAATTCTTTGCGTTCTAATACATAATCAGATTTTGGACCGCCAATTTTTTTTTTATTTTCTAAAACCGAATCTGCAAAAGAAAAAGCGCTTATTAAAAATGGGATAATAACTAAGAAAAAAATTCTCATTTTTGCTTGCTCATGAAGTCTATAATACTTTTAGACTATGGTAACTGCATATTTGTAAAATACCAATTATAAAAATATGTAACTGCTGACTCATTCAGTGATAATATTCCTGGTGCGAATGATTGAGACAATAAACCCTTCTGATTATTTTCAATTATTGTTGTATCTTCTTGAGTTGTAACATCCCAAATATATGTGACATCATCAGTATTATAATCTCTACCCTCTTCAGCATCTTCATTTACAAGCCAAATTAATTCTACTTCTGACTTTAGAATTGAATTAGGCTTGAAGACAAACATAATGCCAAAGTCATTTGTAAAATAGCAACAACTAAAAGGATTAAAGCTCACTTGGGATAAGCCTCCATCAAAGTCTTTAAATTTTCCCATTAATTTTGATGCTGGCTTCCCACTTTTTGTTTGGGATAAATGACCATTACCAATTGGTGTTCGATCGAAATATCGGTTCAGACCTTTTCTCAAACCTTCATCAGTTTCCAAATAGGTTTCAGAGGGGGTTCCTTGCTTCTTACATTCTTCAACCCATGGAACAATCTTTTTTAAATATTCATCTGTATCTTTTTCTGGTGCGGTGCCTAATCCTGCTCCCATAGTAAATACCCAATCTTTTTCATGAACTGCACTAAACTCAGGGTGTGCATTACTACAATGATAACATTCTTGAAAATTTTCTAAGACTAATTTGAAGTTAGCATCTGTTGGATATTTTTTTCTAGCAGCAATCTTGGACTTTCCAGTACCATGGAAATTTACCAACTCTTTTAACGGGTACATAAATTCATCAAAATCTATTGGATCGTCCATCGAAAGATTGATAAAAATTAATCCCTCGTATATTTTAATATGACATTTTTTAAGTCCATAATCTTCCAACTTAAAATTATCAGGCATATGACGCGCAGCCTTTAAATCTCCTTCAGCAGAAAAACTCCAGGCATGATAAGGACAAACTAGAAGTTTTTTTGAACCTTCTTCATCAAGACAAATTCTTGAGCCTCGATGAGTACAAACATTATAAAAGGCTCTGATCTCATTGTCTCTGCCTCGAATAACGATTATTGACTCTTTTTCAGCCTCAAAAACAAAATAATCACCGGGATTCTTTATACGACTAACATGATCAACCATGAGCCATTGCTTGAAATAAATCCTCTTCATTTCATCACTAAATACACTTTCATCAGTGTAGAAATCTTGAGGAAGTGTTTTGCCTTCCTCATAGCTTTTTTTATATTGATTGAATAGATCCATTAGTTTGAAGATGATGACCAAAGACCTTCTTTTTTAATATCATCTGTTGCGAGTTCTATCCCTTTTCTTAAGATAGTTACAAGATCATCGATCTGTTCTTTAGTAATGATTAAAGATGGAGACATTACACATGTACTAAATAAGGGTCTTACAATTAACCCAAGTTGTTGACAGTGCTCATTTATTCTAGAACCAATCTCATAGGATAAGTTTAATGGATCTTTTTTATCTTTATTTCCAACACATTCTACCGCTGCCATAAGACCCTCACCTCTGACTTCACCAACAATTGGTAAATCAGTTAACTCTCTTAATTTACTTTGAAAATATGGACCAACTTCTTTTACATGATCTAGAAGATTGATTCTTTCCATATAATCTAAAGTTGCAGTGGCAGCCGCCATACTCACAGGATGACCAGAGTCTGTAAATCCATTAGAAAAAATTACTTTTTCTTTATTATCAAGTTGAGACATTAATTTTTCAGAAATGACAACAGCACCACAAGGTACATACCCAGATGTGATACCCTTTGCTAGAAGAATAATATCAGGAGTGAAATCAAAGTAATTTTCAGATGCAAATATGTGTCCTAGTCTTCCAAAACCAGTAACAATCTCATCAGAGATATAAAGTACATCATATTTTTTACAAACTGCATGTGTTTTCTTATGGTATCCTTTTGGAGGAACTATAACTCCACCAGATGCTAAAATAGGCTCAGCTATAAATGCCGCTACCTTATCAGCTCCAATTTCTAAAATTTTATTCTCTAATTCTTGAACTTTTAGATTACAAAACTCTTCATCAGTTAAGTCATCTGGTTTTCTGAAAGGGTTTGGTGAAGAAATATGGTGGACAAGATTATTTGCAAAATCAAAATTATTTTTATCTCTCTCTTTACCTGAACAAGATGCACCTAAAAATGTACTTCCATGATAACCGTCATGTCTTGAAATAATTTGCTTCTTTTCTCTACGTCCACATACGTTGTTATAGAACATAACAAAACGCAAAGCAGAATCTACTGCTGAGGAACCACCTGAAGTGAAAAAGACTCGCTTTAAATCACCCGGGGCGTACTTTACAAGTCTAGAGGCGTAGTTATTTGCTATTTCAGTGGATTCAGTGAATGGACTTGCATATGGCATCTTTGTAATTTGCTCATAAACAGCGTCCGCAATTTCTTTAACACCATGTCCAACATTAACATTCCACATTCCACCAGGACCATCAATGAGCTTCTTTCCTGTCTTATCAAAAAGATAAATTCCATCTGATTTATCAATAAAAGTTCGATCTTCCTCTCCTCTGTATTCCAAATACTGCCAAGGATGTAAGATTCTGTCATCTATTGTATTTGTTAAATCTTTAGAAGGTATTTGAGGTGATGATTTTGGCATTCTCAATTATAGCCTAAATTGAACAGCTGTTCAATAATTGAATTGACTAATAAGTCTTGATTTTTGGCTATTCGTAAAGATCTGCTGGAACTTTATTTCTTCTCTCAGGGCTATAAAATTGTCTTTTTACAACCTTACACTTAGCCCAGATCTTACGATATTCAATTTCTTCAGGGTGATAAATTTCTGCAAATATATTTTCTTTTATTTTAATTCCA
>JAQWTH010000036.1 GCA_029242795.1 Candidatus Pelagibacterales bacterium
AATAATCCAATTAAAAGAAACAAAATACGACTTTAAAAATTGCCAATATGACATAGGTAATTAAACTGGATAGAAAAAAAACTAATAGATTCAATAAAATATGAGAAGTATTAAAAGCCCTGTCATTTATTGGTTACGCGAAGATTTCAGGATTCATGATAACTTGGCTCTAACTGAAGCTGCAAAAGATAATAAAAATTTGATACTTATTTATTTTAGCAATTATTTAGATAAACAGCCAGGATCAGCTGAGGAAGCTTGGATTAACAATAGTTTTTTGGAAATCACGAAAAAATATCATGAAATTTATGGATTAAATGTTCAGTGTTATGATGGAGATCCAATTCAATGTTTAGAAGATTTACATAAAAATTTTGGTATTTCAGAAATATATATTAACGAAGTATTTGATCCCAGGACCAAAAAGAAAGATGATAAAATTAAGAAGCATTTTACAGACCAAATTATTTTTAAAACATATAACTCTCATCTATTGTTTAATCCGGAGGAGATTAAAAATAATGCAGGATCATATTTCAAGGTTTACACTCCTTTTTGGAGAAGTTGTTTATCAAAACTTATAATTCGTAAACCTCTTAAGCCCCCAAAAGAAATTAATGTTTTTCAAGATAAGCGCCTAAAAAACATTCATGATTTGTCATTTAATCATCATTTATGGGCAAATAAATTATTTAAATACTTCACTCCAGGAGAAAATGCAGCCAGATTAAAGCTTAAGGAGCTAGGTAACTTGATTAAAGGCTACTCAAGTAATCGAGATTTTCCAAATAAAGACTCAACATCAAAGTTTTCAATGTATTTTGCCCGTGGTGAATTATCAGTAAATGAGGTGATGTTTCATTTAATAAGAAATAAGGCAAAAATAAATAAAGATGATTACACCAAATTTTCTTCTCAAATTGGATGGAGGGAATTTTCTTATAATATTTTATATAATTTTCCCAACTTACCTCTAAAGAATTTTAATCAAAAGTTTGATAATTTTGAATGGGATGACAATAAAAAAAATTTTAATTTATGGAAATTAGGACAAACTGGCTTTCCAATAGTAGATGCTGGAATGAGAGAGCTTTATGAAACAGGTTATATGCATAATAGAGTTAGGATGATTACAGCGTCTTTCTTGGTCAAAGATTTACTTCTTGATTGGAGACTGGGAAGAAAATGGTTTGAAGAAACTCTTTTAGATCATGATATAGCTAATAACTCTGCAGGTTGGCAATGGGTCGCTGGCAGTGGTACAGATGCAGCTCCATACTTCAGAATTTTTAATCCTTCACTTCAAAGTGAACGATTTGATAAAGAAGGAAATTATATTAAAAAATGGATTCCTGAACTGAAAGATTTACCAGCAAAGCTTATTCATTCTCCGTGGAAATTCCATGAATCAGATCTTAAAAAATATAATATAGAGCTAGGAAAAACATACCCATATCCTATAATCGATCATGGCAACGCAAGAGATAAAGCATTGATGCTTTACAAGAAATTAAAATGACAAAAGAAATAATCAATTTTGAGGATTTTCTTAAGATTGATATGAGGGTTGGCACCATACTCGAAGTATCAATTAATAAAAAAGCTAGAAAACCGGCTTATATTTTAAAAATTGATTTTGGTTCAGAAATAGGCATCAAACAGAGTTCGGCGCAGATAACAAATTATTCAGAGGCAGAGTTAACAAATAAAAAAATTGTGGCCGTCTGTAATTTTGAAAAAAAGAACATTGCTGGGATTGAGTCTGAGGTTCTAATTTTAGGCTCTATAGATGAAATGAATTTAGTTCATCTAATATCTGCAAGCGATGATGCTAAAAATGGCGATCATATTGCATAATGACATGGTGCGCTCGAGATGATTCGAACATCCGACCCCAGGATTAGGAATCCTGTGCTCTATCCAACTGAGCTACGAGCGCAAAAAAAAATTTTTTATTCATAAAAAAATTTTAATTTATTTTTTTAAAAATTTATAAAACAAAAATTTTTTTTTAAATTATTCTAAAAAAAAACTAATAAACATAACAGGTTAAGAAATTTAACTAATATTTAATTATAATTAAATAATTCTTTATTTTTTGAATTTATTTTTGAAAATTTCCCAAAAATTGACACTTTTTAATAAAAAGTTAAAAATTGTAACAGAACGAATCAATTTGATTCTATCTACTAACCTCTAACTAAACGCAAATGCGGGGAGAAAAATATGGAGGAATTAAAAATAATCTTTGCTAAAGCAAAGAAAAAAGCAAAGAAAAAAGCTGCTCCTAAAAAAAGAAAAGCAGCTCCTAAGAAGAAAAAAGCCGCTAAGAAGAAAAAAGCAGCTCCTAGGAGAAAAGCTAAAAGAAAAGCAGCTCCTAAGAAAAAGAAAAAAGCCGCTAAGAAAAAAAAGGCAGCTCCTAAAAGAAAAAAGGCAGCTCCTAAGAAAAAGAAAAAAGCCGCTAAAAGAAAAAAAAGATAGTAAGCATTAATATTATTAATGCTTTTTTTTTGCGTCCTTAGTTAAATAGCTAAGGGCGCTTTTTTTATCTTATCTCGACCGAGTACTTTATCGACTTTTTTTATTGCATTCTCTTCAGGTATATTTAGGCCCGCCATAACCTCTCTTAGAAATCGATCATAAGCTAGTTCAAATAGCTGTCTCTCACTATAAGATTGTTCAATCTGGTTATTTGCTCTATTTAAATCTCTCACAACTTCTGCAATCTGTTCAATATCACCAGAGTTTATTTTTTGATCGTACTCTTGAGCTCTTCGACTCCACATTGTTCTTTTAATCCTTGCTTTTTGTGCAAGTATTTTCATGACAGATTGTATCTTTGATGGCTTAGACACTTTACGAAGATTTAAAGCTTTTGCTTTTTCTACTGGAACCCTAAGCACGAGTTTATCTCTTATAAACTCAATTACATACATCTCAAGGTTTTGACCAACAACTTCTCTTTTCTCAATATCAATTACACATCCTACACCATGGGTTGGGTATACAACGTAGTCTTTTGTATTAAATATCTTTTTAACTTTTTTTTCTTTGATTGCTTTAATCTCAAGAACTTTTTTTACTTTTTTAGCTTGGTAATGAGATGGATTGATAAGACGATTATTTACTTTTTTTTCAGAAGGCTTTGAAGCGATTGGGAGCTTTGATTTAGATGATGGCTTATTATCCTTATTTTTTTTTAAAATTTTTTCTTTTACAACCTTTTTTTTTCTGACTTCCTTCTTTTTTTTAACTACAGAAGTTTTCTTTTTAGCTAATACTTTTTTCTTTTTTTTGATAGTTTCCCTATTCTTTTTTGGAGCAACCTTTTTTTTTGAGGCTGATTTTTTTTTGATCGGAATTGATTTTTTCTTTAAATTTTTTTTCTTCATATAATCCTTCTGTTTTCTAGATTTTCTCTAAAATATTTGTCAAATTTATTTTCTTCATTTTCAAAATTACTTGAGTCTGCAGGAGGTTCTTTTTTTTCAGTTATATTTGGCCACTCTTGAGAATATTTTTGATTTATTTCAACCCACTTTCCATTTTCATCTTCTGTATCAGCTATTATTGCATCTACGGGACATTCAGGCTCACAAACACCACAGTCTATACATTCATCTGGGTTAATTACCAGCATATTCTCACCTTCATAAAAACAATCTACTGGGCAAACCTCAACACAGTCTGTAAACTTACATTTGATACAATTTTCATTAACAAGATATGTCATTAAAATTCAATATTTGTTTTTGATCTCGCCTACATCTGAGTCCTGAACATACAATAGGCCTGATATTTTTCTTATTAGGCTATTTTCATAGTCATCAATTCGCCCATCTACAATTATAATTTTCCACATCATCTCAATAATTTCTAATTTCTCATCATAATCTAAGTTTTCATTTAGTTTTCTCGTGAACTGTTGAATATCATTTGATTCATCATTGACTATAAAAGATAGTGAAAATAGCTCTTCAAGCTTTTCATCTGTCAAATCAAAATATTTTTTCAAAAGGGATTTTATTTTTTCTTTTTCAATATCATCAAAAACCCCATCATAAGCTGCAGTTTGAATTAAAAGAGCTGATATTGAGATTTGCAGAGTATCAAATGAAGGTTCCTCTGTTTCTATTTTTGTTTTAAAGGCTGATTTTAATTTTTCGAACATAAATTTATTGTTGCTTGTTATAAATTGAGTACAATATGTTGTATTAGTTTTAGAACAAAAGGTGTAGAGAATAAGTCCGAATCACTAACATCATATGTTCTCTGAATATTCTAATATTTTACTATTTTTATTAAGATATATATAACATCTAATTACTAATTGAAAAGTCACTTTAATGGATAAAAAAAATAATAAAAATGATCAGCTAACTGATTGGAAGAAGAAATTTGAGGCCGAAACTAAGACTTCAAGCGCTGATGATTTTTTAATCAACACTGATGAAGATATTGGGATAAAGCCTCTATATATAGAAGATGATATAAAAAATCTTAACTTCGTCGATGTAGGATCCTTTCCAGGTCATAATCCTTATACAAGAGGTCCAAAAGCATCAATGTATATAAATAGGCCATGGACAATTAGACAGTATGCTGGTTTCTCGACTGCAGAGGAGTCAAATAATTTTTATCGTAAAAATTTAGAAGCGGGACAGAAAGGTTTGTCGGTTGCTTTTGATCTGCCGACTCATAGAGGTTATGACTCTGATGATGAAATAGTAATGGGAGATGTTGGTAAAGCTGGCGTAGCTATTGACTCAGTTGAGGACATGAAGATTTTATTTGATGGAATTCCGCTGGATCAAATGTCAGTTTCAATGACTATGAATGGTGCAGTGTTGCCAATTCTTGCATCATTTATTGTCGCAGGTGAGGAACAAGGAGTTGCTGTCAAAGATTTATCAGGAACAATTCAAAATGATATTTTAAAAGAATTTATGGTGAGGAATACTTATATTTATCCTCCAGATCCATCAATGAGAATAGTTGCTGACATAATTGAATATACTTCTAAAGAAATGCCTAAATTTAATTCTATTTCAATTTCAGGTTACCATATGCAAGAGGCTGGAGCAGATAATGTTCTTGAGCTGGCATACACACTTGCTGATGGGATAGAATATGTAAGAGCGGCTCTGTCCAAAGGATTAGAAATTGATGATTTTGCTCCAAGACTCTCATTTTTCTTTGCAATAGGAACTGATTTCTTTATGGAGATTGCAAAACTTAGAGCCGCTAGAACTCTATGGTATAAAATTATGAAAGATTTTGGTGCTAAAAATGAGAAATCATTAACATTAAGAACGCACTGTCAGACCTCAGGAGTTTCTCTTACAGAAAAAGATCCTTATAATAATATTGTTCGTACTTCCTACGAGGCTTTGTCAGCAGTTCTTGGAGGCACGCAGAGTCTTCACACAAATTCATTTGATGAAGCAATAGCGTTACCTACAGAATTTTCAGCTAGAATTGCAAGAAATACTCAATTAATTTTACAGAATGAAACTGGAGTAACAAATACTGTAGACCCACTTGCCGGTTCATATTTTATTGAGAAAATAACAGATGAAGTTGCATCAAAAGCATGGGAAATAATTCAAGAAGTGGAAGAGCTTGGAGGCATGACAAAAGCAGTGAATGCAGGTATACCAAAATTAAAGATTGAAGAGTCTGCGACAAAAAAACAAGCAAAAATTGACTCTGGTGACAGAGTGGTTGTAGGTGTAAATAAATTTCAAAATCCAAAAGAGCCCAAGATAGATGTATTAGTAATTGACAATGAAAAGGTTCGTGAAGACCAAATTAAAAAAATCAACTTACTTAAGGGCTCTAGAGATAATAAAAAACTCGAGAAATCTCTTAATGAATTGACTGAGGATGCTAAAAATGGAAATAACCTTCTATATTCTACCGTAAAAGCAATAAAAAATAGAGCTACGATTGGTGAAGTTTCTAAAGCATTAGAAGATGTTTTTGGTCGTCATTATGCAACTTCAGTTGGTGTATCGGGCGTATATGGAAAGTATTTTGAGGGGAATAAAGAATTTATGCATGTAACAAAAAAAATTCAAGATTTTGAAAAATCATACGGAAGAAGACCCAGAGTATTAGTCGTAAAAATGGGTCAAGATGGGCATGATAGAGGTGCAAAAATTGTTGCTACATCATTTGCAGACATCGGATTTGATATTGATATGGGTCCATTATTTCAATCGCCAAAGGATGTAGCAAAGGATGCTGTAGAAAATGATGTACACGCAATTGGTGTATCCACACTAGCTGCAGGGCATAAGACATTGGTTCCAGAGCTAATGAACTCATTAAAAGAATTAGATCCTAAAAATAAAATCATCGTTTTTGTTGGAGGAATCATTCCTGAGCAAGATTATGACTTTTTGTATGAAAAAAATATTTCTGCAATTTTTGGCCCAGGATCTAATATTATTGAATCTGCAGAAAAAGTAATTGAACTAATATCTGATAAAAATAATCAATAGCTATGGAATTAGTCAAAAAGGTTTTAAATAATGATCGTGCCTCGATCGCTAAAGCTATAACATTAGTAGAGTCCTCAAATCCAAAGGATAAAGAGGAGAGCAAGCAACTTATTTCAAGCTTAATTAATCATCCAGGTCACTCTATTCGCGTAGGTTTTTCTGGACCTCCTGGTGTTGGCAAATCAACTTTTATTGAGTCTTTTGGTACATATTTGGTCAATAAAAATTACAAACTTGCAATATTAGCAATTGATCCTTCATCAAACATCACAGGAGGCTCTATATTGGGTGACAAGACTCGTATGAGTGAAATTTCAAAAAGTCAGAATACATTTATACGCTCTACACCATCAAAAGGATCACTTGGAGGCGTATCTTATGGTACACGCGAAGCATCTATTATCCTTGATGCTGCAGGATATGATTTTATTTTCATTGAGACGGTTGGGGTTGGACAATCAGAAACTATGGCGGCAAACTTAGTTGATATTTTTACACTTATTGTTGGACCAGGTTCTGGCGACGAATTACAAGGAATTAAAAAAGGAATAACGGAATATGCCGATATCTTTATTGTTAATAAAAATGATGGAGACTTAAAATTGCAAGCATCAAAAACTGCATCAGATTATAAGTCAGCTTTAAGTTTTTATTCTAAACAAGATAACCAAGCAGCTAAGGAAGTTTTACTGGTATCTTCAATTGAAAAGCAGGGAATGGACACCGTTATTGATACAATAAATGAAATTATTAAGTTTAATAAGTTGAATAAAATTTTTGATCTAAGAAGAGAAAACCAATTAAGTTATTGGATTAAGGAAGAGATCAGAAATCAAATTCAGTCTAAACTTGATCTTGAGGTAGGCAATGATACTGAACTATTTGATATGACAAAGGCTGTTATCAAAGGAGAGATCAGTATTTATGATGTCTCAGATCATTTCCTATATAAATTTTTGAAATAGATATAGATGTTGACAATATTATCTTTAGATATTATCAAACATCTACAATGACTAGAGCATGTGATTTAACAGGAAAAAAAGTACAATTTGGCCATAACGTGAGTAAGGCCAATAATAAAACTAAGCGTAAATTTATTCCAAATATTCAATCAATCACTTTCAAAAGTGAGATTTTAAATCAAAATCTTAGGCTAAATGTTGCCGCTTCTTCAGTTAGAACTGTAAGTAAGTACGGAGGCATTGACGAATTTTTGATCAGAACAAAATGCAAAGAACTTTCTCCTAAAGCTAAAAAATATCAGAAAGTTATTAAGAAACTTTCAGAAAAAAACTAGTTCATAGTTTTTCTTTTCTTCTTTTCATCCTCTTCAAATAAATCAACTAGTTGTTCTGTCATAACGTCAGCAAGCTGCTCTGCATCAACAATAGTTACAGCTCTTTTATAGTATCTTGTAACATCATGACCTATTCCTACAGCTAATAACTGAATATTTGATTTACTTTCAATCCAACTAATTACACCTCTTAGATGCTTTTCAAGATAATTCCCTGAATTCACAGACAATGTACTATCATCAACTGGAGCTCCATCAGAGATAACCATTAAAATTTTTCTCGCTTCATATCTAGACTGAAGTCTTTTATGTGCCCACAACAAAGCTTCGCCATCAATATTTTCTTTTAAGAGACCTTCACGCATCATTAGTCCAAGATTCTTTTTTGCTCTCCTCCAAGGCTCATCAGCTGCTTTATAAATTATATGTCTTAAGTCATTCAGTCTTCCTGGAGCAGGTGGTTTATTATTTTGCATCCAATGTTCTCTACTTTTTCCACCCTTCCAAGCTTTAGTGGTAAATCCAAGAATTTCAACTTTCACTCCACATCTCTCAAGTGTTCTAGCAAGGATATCCGCACTCATAGCTGCAACAGTAATCGGTCTACCTCTCATTGAACCTGAGTTATCAATTAGAAGTGAAACAACAGTATCTTTAAAATCAGTATCTTTTTCTTTTTTAAATGAAAGTGAATACATTGGATCCATTATGACCCTCGTTAATCTTGATGTATCTAATAAGCCCTCTTCGAGATCAAAATTCCAACTTCTATTTTGCTTAGCTAGGAGTTTTCTTTGTAATCTATTTGCAAGTCTTGAGATTATTGTTTGAAATGATTTAAGTTGCTGATCGAGATAGTTTCTAAGTCTATTTAACTCTTCATCTTCACATAGAATATTAGCAGTTATGATCTCATCAAATTCTTCTGAATATTTTTGATAATCATTGAATATTTCCTCATAACTTAAGTTATTTTTATATTGTGGAGTGGTATTTTCTGAATTTCCATCATCACTATCAGATAAATCTTGATCATCATCTTTATCAAATGAAACTTCTGTTTCCTCAAGACTTACCTCTTGTTCACTCTCTGCTGTCTCATCTTGATCTAAAGACGATTGGTTCTCCATCTCATTAGTTTCATTGTTCTCTAATTGATCAATATTATTATTTTTTTCATCCTCATTATTAGACTCACTCTTTTCATCTTTTTGATCATAATAATTTAATTCTTCAATAACCTGATTGACTGCTTTAGCAAATTCAACTTGATTATCAATAGAGTCGATAAGCTTTTTTGAAGAGTCACCAATTTTTTTTTCAAACCACTGATGCCACATTGAGATTGCTTTATTTTTTGAATTTGGTGTGAGATTTTTTCCAGCTAATTTTCTCAAATAAAAATCAATTGCATTTTGAATATCAATGTCAGACTGTTCGTTAGCTTCAAACATCTGATTCTCACTACATTTTTTTTCATATAAAGAAAACAAGTTTGACTTAACGCCTCTCATAATCTTACTTCCTAGAATTTGAATTCGAGTATTTTCAAGAACTTCATATATTTCTTTATTTTTATGTCCTGTAGGCGACATCAACTCGAAAGTTTCTTTATCATGAAATCGATACATCAATGCCTGATTATCTGCATTACCTCTTATTGAAGATAGGAACTCAAGATCATTTTCGTTATCAATCTTTGGTAGAACAATGGTATTTTCTGATTTGAAAGCGTTGTTATCAAATACAACTTCAATATCTTTGTTGTTAGCGATTGCTTTTACGGTAGAAGTAATAGCTTTTTTGAACTCTGTAATGAGGTCTTCTTTCACTATTTTAAGTTAGTTAATGATGATGTATTTCCCATTTCTTCCCCGAAACATCTCTGATAATATTCAGAAATTATTGGTTTTTCGCTTTCGTCACATTTATTAAGGAAAGTAAGTTGGAAACTTAAGTTATAATCAAAATTAAATATTTCAGAATTTTCGGCCCAAGTTAAAACTGTTCTTGGACTCATTACTGTAGATATATCACCATTAGCTAATCCTTTTCTGGTTAGATCAGCAACTCTAATCATCAAATCTAATATTTCAGATTTTTCTTTTTCAGCAAATGCTGGAACTTTACTTTCAATAATTATTTTTTCTTTTTCAAGTTCTAAATAGTTAAGAGTTGTCACAATATTCCATCGGTCCATTTGTCCTTGATTTATCTGTTGTGTTCCATGATATAAACCGGTCGTATCTCCTAATCCAATCGTATTGGTTGTAGCAAATAATCTAAAATGAGGATTCGGACGAATGACAGTATTTTTATCAAGAAGTGTAAATTTACCATCAGTTTCTAACACTCTTTGAATAACAAACATTACATCTGGTCTTCCAGCATCATATTCATCAAAAACTAATGCGGTAGGAGTTTGGAGAGACCAAGGCAATATTCCATTTTGAAATTCAGTAATCTGTTTTCCATCTTTAAGAATAATTGCATCTTTTCCAATAAGATCAATTCGACTTACATGACTATCAAGATTGATCCTAATGCAGGGCCAATTTAATCGTGCTGCTACTTGTTCGATATGAGTTGATTTTCCTGTTCCATGCAGACCTTGGATCATTACTCTTCGATTATATTTGAAACCCGCAAGAATCGCCATTGTAGTAGACTTATCAAAACAATAATTACTATCAATATCTGGAACATGCTCAGTTTTTTCTGAGAAACCATCGACATGAAGATCAGTATCTATTCCAAAAGCTTGATTAACAGAGATTGAAATATCTGGTTTACTTAATAATTGGTCGTTTAAATTGTTCATAGTATTCCTTCAGTGTTTTATAAGACTCAAGAACCTTCGTTAGTTTCTCAGTTTTACTTTTGTCGTTGCCAACAGTATCTGGGTGAAGTTCTTTTACAATTTTTTTAAAACTTGATTTAATCTCCTCAATTGAAGCATTTTTATTATCTATTCCAAGTACCGCAAGGGCATTTAAATACTTAGAGCTATACAAATTAGGGTTTAGATTATTTTTATCAATACCTAAATAGGATGAATTCAAAGAATCCATGATTTTTTCAACTTTTTCAGCATAATCAACACTGTAAGTGCCCATTTTCTTTGTTTTACGATGGCCAATGATGTCATTTTCGATGAATTCTTCGATCTGATCTGCAGACATATTTGAGAAATAATTCCATTTTTTGTTATATTCTTTGATATGTTCATAACAAAACCAAATGTAGGTGTTTAATTTATCTGGAGATAATGGAGCTTTATATTCAGCATTGTTTTCACATCCATCTATATAACACTGATTTTTTTTCATTCTTATGATAATTTTAATATAAACATTTATATCAAATGAATATCAAAGAAACTATTAATTCAAAAATAAATCTAAAACTAAATACCCATTTTCTAAAAATTATTGATTTTTCGGATCAACATAAAAATCATTATGACAATGGCTCAAGAGGAGATACTTCCCACATTACTCTTATAGTAGTTTCAAGCGATTTTCAAAATATGAGTAAGATTCAAAGAGAAAGAAAAATCCATAAAATACTTGAGAATGAAATCCGTGATAACTTACATTCAATTAGACTTAAACTTTATACTCCAGATGAGTATAACTAATTAAACGAGGATACTTTAATTTTATGGATTAGATTATCTCTTACTTCTAAAATTTCAAAAATGAAACCGTAATAATTAAAAACTTGACCCTCTGAAGGAAATGATCTGGACTCATGAATTATAAGACCTGAAAGAGTATTTGCTTCTTCTTCTGGCAAATCCCAATTATAAATTCGATTAATATCTCTTATTTCAGTACCACCATTTATAGTTAAAGTTCCATCTTCATTCTTAACTACTGAAGTTAAACCTTCATCTATCTCATCTGTGATATCTCCAACTATTTCTTCCATTATATCTTCTAAGCTTATCATTCCCATAAGAACGCCATATTCATCAACAACGATTGCTAATTTTTTTTTAGTATTTAAGTGCATTTTTAATTGTTCTTTTAAAGATGTAGTTTCAGGAATAAATAATGGTTTAATTAAAGATTGCATCATATCTAAACGGGTAATGTCTCTATTTTGACTCATAATTTTCAATAAATGTTTAGAGTGAATAATTCCAATTATGTTCTCATCATTATTTTGCCAGACGGGTATTCTTGTAAAAGAGCTATTAATTACTGAATTAAGAATTTTTTTGGGATCATCATCTATATTTACCGTAAACATATTACTTCTGTGGACCATCACATCTTCTACGGTTACTTCAGCTAAATCAAGAACACCTGTTACCATATCTTTATCCGATTTATATAGCCTACCCTCCTTATGATGAAGATCTAGAGTACCTCTAATCTCATCCTCTACTGATAGAACTCTCATATTTTTCTCAAGTTTAATTTTGAAAATACTTAGAATAAAGAAAACTATTTTTTCCATCATCCAGGTTACAGGCCATAAAAGATAGACAATGGGTTTAAAAATAGGACTAACTGTAAGAGCAAGCTTTTCTGAGTTAGTTAAAGCATAGGTTTTAGGAAGTATTTCTGCAAAAATTACAATTAGTGCCGTCATTATGATTACAGCATACGCTACACCTGTATCTCCAAAAATTTTAATTGAAAGGCTTGTTGCCAAAGCGGATGCTAAAATATTAACTAAATTATTTCCTAAAAGAATTGCACCAATAAGAGACTCTTTTTTATTTAAGAGCTCAATCGCAGTTTTAGCGTTTTTATGACCTTTATTACTGAGACCGGTTAAACGACTTCTTGTACTTGCAGTTAAAGCAGTTTCAGATCCTGAAAAAAAGCCTGAAAGAATTAGAAGTAAAAGAATCGAGATAAAAAGTATAATTAATTCAAAAAACATAATTAAGTAATAGAGTCTTTTATAATAATTTTTAGTAATTGAATGTCAAATTTGTTAGTTTGATAAGCTTTACCAATTTTATTTAGTAAAATTAAATTAATTTTATTATTTTTTGTTTTTTTATCTTTATTCATAACATCAATAAATTTTTTTATTGAAAGGTTTTTTCTAAGTGAACTGGGTATTTCAGTCGGTAAATTTAATAACTTAAAATGATTAATTATTTTATTTAATTCTTTTGTTGAGATTAAACTCATCGCTGATGATAATTTTGATGCCATTATCATTCCCATAGCCACAGCCTCTCCATGATTAATATTTGTTTTGTATGAATTAGTTTGCTCAATGACATGACCAAACGTATGGCCAAAGTTAAGTAAGGCTCTTATATTTTTCTCCTTTTCATCAAGACTCACAATCTTAGATTTACATTGACAGCTTTGAAATAATGCGTGAATCAATGCTTCTTTATTTTTTTTCATTACTCTTTTCCCATTAATAATGAGCCAATTAAAGAATTTGATATCAAATATTAGACCATACTTTACGATTTCTGCATAACCAGCGGTCATCTCTCTATCATTCAATTTTGTTAAAAAATTAATATCAATTAAAACTAAAGATGGCTGGTAAAAGCTTCCAATTAAATTTTTACCATATTCTGAGTTTATGCCTGTTTTTCCTCCAACTGAAGAATCAACTTGTGATAATAATGTCGTTGGAATTTGAATATAATTAATCCCTCTTAAAACAATACTTGATACAAAGCCAGTAATATCTCCAACTACTCCACCACCCAAAGCAATGATTGTATCATCTCTTGAGATATTTTTTTTCAATAGGGTGTTACATATTGAATTTATATTTTTTATATTTTTCTGTTTTTCACCTGTTCCAATAACAATAATATCAACTGAAAGTTCTTTATCTTTCTTTATTTTTCCTAAATCTTTTTTGAATATTCTATTAATATTCTTATCAGTTAAGATAAAAATTCTATTATTATTGATATAAGGAAATATATTTTTTTTAAAATTCTTAAAAGTATTAGATCCAATAATAATAGGATAATTTTTATTTAATGTGGTTATATTTAATCTTTTATTTTTCATACAATACTTTCAATATATTCTATTAATTCTTTCAAAATTATTTTTTTTTGTTTTTTAGAAACATCATAATGAAAGTCAGCACTTTCATAATTAATTTTTCTAATTTTATCAAGTTTCATTATTTCAGATTTAATATTTTTTCCAATTAACAAAGGTCTATTTTTATTTTTTTTTAATCTTTCAACTAAAATATTAATATTACATTTTAACCAGATACTAATATTTCTTCCCTTTATTAGTGCTCTGATATTTTTATTCTCAAATGAACCACCACCTAATGCGATCACTTTTTTTTCCTTCGAGTTGAATATCTGTTTAATGACATTCTCTTCAATTTCTCTAAATCGATTTTCCCCTTGAATTAGAAAAATTTCCTTAATCTTACTATTAGTGTGTTTTTCAATTTCGTAATCAGTATCAACAAAATCTATGATAAGTTTTTTTGCCAAGCTTTTACCAATCGTGGACTTACCTGAGCCCATATGACCCAATAAAACAATATTTGATACATTATTTTTCATCTAAATTTTGACATTTTTGCAGTATTAAATGTGATAAAATTTCACAGCGTTAGGTTAATCTGTTACAAGGGAGCGATATGAAAGATATTAAAAAAAATCTCATTAGAAATAGTTCTTTATTATACATATTTACTGCAGTTGTAGTATCGGTAATTATAATATTTTCAATTAATACTATTTATGCTGAAGAAAATGATAAAAAACCCCTAGATTTATGGGAAAACAATTCCTTACTAAGCAAAGATGAAAATAAGAAAAAAGAATTAAATTCTGTTTCAACTAACAATATTATCAACTCTGAAGAAGAAATAGACCAAACTAAAATTAATGTTTCAAACTTAGATAGTATTGGAATTTATGATGAGTCTAACGGTGGGTTCTCAATTGGAATTTGGAAAAATTCAAATTTTGATCAAATTGAGTATTTATTAAATAAAGTTTCACCTGATTCTAAAAATACTGTTTTAAAAAATTTAATTAATAAGTCTTTATTAACGATCTCAAATCCTCCAGTACAAAAAGATAAAGATGAAAAAATCTTTTTCGATCTTAAAATGGAGTATTTGGAAAAAGCCGCAAGCTATAATGAGATTGAGAAAATTTTCAGTTTGATTCCTGAAGATGATTTAAATGATGACCTTCTTAATAAATATATTACTTCAAGATTAATTAACGGGAATTATAAATCAATTTGTAGATTAGATAGTCAAATATCAGAAGGTAAATTTAAATTAGAAATAAATTCTTTCTGCAAAGCAATGTCAAATAATTTACCAGCTTTAGATTTGATGATTTCGCTTTTGATAGAAGAAGATATTGCTGATAAAGATTTACTGTATATTTATTATTCATACATAAACCAAACAGAAATTGATTTAGAAAGAGTAAAAAATCTAGATATTAAGAAAATTAATTTAATATCAAATTTAGGAATTGATTTTTCAGGGTACATAGATGAAAATTCCCCACTCGAATTACAATTATTCTTTGTTTATTCAAAATTAAAAGCAGAAGATAAAAAAGTTGTTTTGGCAGAAAATTTATTATCTACAAGCACCTTAGAATCCAGTGTTCTTGGAGATTTATATAAGCAGTATTTTACTGGTTCAAATTTAAATACATCAGTTGACTACTTAAATATGGAGTCATCAATGAAGAAAAGAGTGGGAATTTACAATTTAATAAGAAGCACTTCTGATCAGAGTAAACTTCCTAAATTACTTAGTTTGTATGTTGATGAAATGGGATCGCAGAAATTACTCTTGAATAGTGCTAACTTGGTTTATGATAAGGCTAAAATTATCACCCCTAAACAGTCTTATAAAAATGATGTTCTACCGATTTGTATTATTTTATTGATAAATAATGATATTAAAAAATGTAAAGAGTGGTTGGACGTACTTACATTTGATAAAGAGTCAAAAGAAATCATAAAAAAAATAAAGTTTTATTTATTTTTAAAGAATGATGATGATCAAATTAAATCAAGCGTTTTAAATAATGCTGATAATTATGTAAACTTAGAAAGCTTAGATGATCTAGATAAAAATATAATTGCAAAATTTTTTTCTTTAAGACAAAAAAATCAATTTCTCGAATTCTGGAGATCTAAAAATGATATGAGTAGAACTTCTGGCATTACTATAAATATCAAGCTCATTGAGTACTTAAATCAAATTAAAGATATCAGTGTTGGCGAGGCAATTTTATTATCAAGTATTGTCTACGGTAACAATAATGAGCACTCAAAAGACGTTTATGCCTTATTTTCTATTATTAGAACTCTTGAAGTAATTAATCCTTCATTTACAGATGAATTTTTATTTGAATATTTTGCTAATAATTTAATCTAACAAAAGTGAACAACTATCTCATCCTTGAAAACTTTTTAGAAGTACTGGCTTCTGAAAAAGGTTTGGCAGTAAACACTAGAATTTCATACAAAAATGACATTCATCAGTTTTTAGTTTTTCTTGAAAAAAATAAAAAAAAAATAAATGAAATAACATCCATTGATATTGAAAAATTTATATCAAAATTTACAACTCAAGGTTTAGAAAAATCAACTATATCAAGAAAGATGTCTGCTTTAAGTCATTTTTTTATTTTTTTATTAGAAGAAGATATTATCAAAAGTAATCCAATACATGAATTAGATCTTCCTAAACAAATTAAAAAATTACCTAAAATTTTATCAGTAGATCAAGTTGATAAATTAATCAAATCTTCTCGTGAAGATGAGTCATTGAATGGAATTAGATTGAATACAATGATTGAAATATTATACGCTACTGGTATTCGTGTCTCAGAACTTGTTGAAATGAAATTATCAGCAATGTACGCAGAGAAAAATTTTCTTTTAGTACAAGGAAAAGGCAATAAAGAGAGACTAGTGCCAGTTAGTGAAAATACAGAAGATAAGATTAAAGACTATTTAAAGATAAGAAGCAAATTTATAAATAATGATACAGAGTCAAAATGGTTATTTCCATCAAAGCAATCATCGAAAGGCCACATAACACGCCAGAGGTTTAATCAATTACTACAAACTTTATGTGTAAGAGTTAATTTAAATAATATTAGAATAAGTCCTCATAAACTAAGGCATGCATTTGCTACTCATCTTCTCGCTAATGGAGTAGACCTAAGATCATTACAACAAATGTTGGGTCATTCAGATATATCAACCACTCAAATTTATACTCATGTACTTAAAGATAGGCTTAAAAAATTAGTATCAGATAATCATCCATTATCTAAAATTGAAATCAATTGATATCTATATTTACTTGATATTTTAAAACTTAGATGATAATCAAATAAACTATGAGTTTTACAGAATTAAAAACAGTCAGAACAAGGTTAAATAGATCAGAGCTTTTTGTGCCAGGGTCTAAGCCCGAACTTTTCGAAAAGGCCGTCAGCAGTAATGCAGATGTAATCTGCATTGACCTTGAGGATGCGGTCGCTCCCCAAGATAAAGATCAGGCTAAAAAAAATATCATTTCAGCACTTAATGATTTTGATTTTGGTAAAAAAATAATTTCTATTAGGATTAATGGTCTTGATACAACTTATTGCTATCGAGATGTAATTGATGTTATGGAAAATTCAGGTGAGAGGCTTGATTTAATAATGATACCTAAAGTAGGTGTTCCAGAAGACTGCTACGCAATCGATATGTTGGTTACACAAATTGAAAATAAGATCGAAAGAAATAAAAAAATTGGATTTGAATTAATCGTTGAGACATCACTTGGAATTACAAATTTAGACAATATTATTACTGGCAGCAAAAGAATAGAGTCACTTCATTTTGGATATGCTGATTATGCTGCATCTGTTCGAATGAGAACAACTAATATAGGCGGACCAAATCCAGACTATGTAACCCTTACAGATGAAATAGATGGAAACAGAGAAAAACATTGGAATGACTTATGGCATTATCCTGTTTCTAAAATGACAACAATTGGTCGTGCACACGGACTGAGAATAATTGACGGTCCTTTTGGAGACTTTTCAGATCCTGATGGCTTTATTGCACATGCAAAAAGAACAGCAATTTTAGGTTGTGAAGGAAAATGGGCTATTCATCCAAGTCAAGTTGATCTAGCTAATGAAGTATTCACTTTACCTGAAGCAGAAGTAACAAAAGCAAGAGAAATACTAAAAGCTATGAAAAGTGCTCAGGAGTCGGGTGCTGGAGCGGCAACATTGAATGGAAAATTAATTGATGCGGCCTCTGTCAGACAAGCTGAACAAATAATTACACAAACTGAATTAATCGAGTCTCAAAGTTAAATGGCATAATTAAATCTATGAATACATATTTAGATTTTGAAAAGCCAATAGAATCATTAGATTCACGTATTTTAGAACTTAAAAGCTTAAATGAGAGTAACCCATCTGATCTTCTAGTTGACGAAATACAAGAGATTGAAAATCAAATAAATACTTCATACGAGAAGATCTTTTCAAGTATTACCCCCTGGCAAAGAACACAAATTTCTAGACACCCTCAAAGACCAAAGACAAGAGATTATATCGAAAATCTTATAACAGATTTTTATCCGCTTTCTGGAGATAGAGCATTTTCGGAAGATAAAGCAATTATGGGTGGATTCGGAAAGTTTAGAGGACAATCAGTTTTAGTTATGGGGCATGAAAAAGGTCATGATACCTATTCGAGAATTGAGCATAATTTCGGAATGCCAAAACCAGAAGGCTATAGAAAAGCTCAACGACTAATGAAACTTGCTGAACATTTTGACGTTCCTGTTATTTCTTTTGTGGATACTCCTGGCGCTTATTCTGGCTTAGGTGCTGAGCAAAGAGGTCAATCAGAAGCTATAGCAAGAACAACTGAATGCTGCTTGTCACTTGGTGTTCCGATAGTCGTAGTTATTATTGGTGAAGGCGGATCAGGTGGTGCCGTTGCAATTGGTACAGGAAATAATGTTCTAATGCTGGAAAACTCAGTATATTCTGTAATATCCCCAGAGGGGTGCTCATCAATATTATGGAAAGATACTTCTAAAACCGCAGAGGCAGCAGAAGCTCTAAAGTTAACCGCTTCTGATATGCTTAAAATTGATGTAATTGATAAAATAATTCCCGAGCCAATTGGTGGCGCTCATAGACATCACTTAGTTACAATAAATAATACTGGTGATGCAATCGAAAACTGCTTGAATGTTCTTTCAAATCAACATGGAAATGAATTAAAACACTCTCGTCAGGAAAGATACCTGCAGATAGGAAGATTAGGTTTATTTAGTGAAAAAACTACTACAGCAAATGAGGTTTTAGATAATAAGTACGGCAAATCTCGTCCACAACAACCTTTTTATTTAAATACAAAAATTCAAATCTTTTTTTTAATTTGTGTAGCTTTAATAATTTTATTTTTTTACTGGAATTTTAATTAAAATAAATTTTAGGTTTTTTTATTTACTTGAATACGACTTATCCCTATTCCAGTGATGACGAGTACCACTGAAATTATTAATGAATAGCCTACTTTCTCACCAAGTAAAAGCCATCCATAAAATACGCCAAATACTGGGATTATATATCCGACCTGCATCATAAATGTTGATCCAGCATTTCTAATTAATACCTGGCGTAAACTAAAAGCAAATCCAGTTGGTATAATGCCTAGGTATAATAATGCTAGAAAAGGTATCCATTTAAATTCTATACTTTGAAAGTTTCCAAATACTAGCATCAGAGGGATTAGCCATACAGTACCCCAAAATAAAGTGTTCATTGTAACCATATCAGATGGCAAGTTTGAAATTTTTCTAATTATTAGATTTGAAATTACATAGCTTGAAGCCCCGATATAAATTGCTAGTGCTGCAATAAGTGAGTCCAAATCACTAACAAATACTTCAACACCAACAGCAAAAATTACACCAGAAAATCCTATTATACTTCCTATGACTTTTCTCAAAGAGAGTTTTTCGTCAATAGTAAAATAATGAGCCAATATAAGTGCTAAAAATGGGTTCGCAGATAAAATTATAACTCCAATATTACTTGGTAAAGAAATTAATCCATATGGCAAAAGTGTAAATGGTACAGATGCATTTAAAAAACCTACAAGACTATAAGTTTTAGTATTTTTACTTATTATGTTGATTGATCCTTTTCTAAGCTTTACAGCACAAAATAAGAAAAGTGACCCAATAAATGTTCGATAAAATCCAACCTCAATTGGATTAAAGCTTTCATTTGAAAATTTTATTGCCACAAATGATGCTGCCCAAACGGCCCCAAGAAAAACCAATAAGCTATAATTATTAAATTCAGATGATAAACCCCTAGACATAAGATTAGATAAGTTCTTTTATTTTGGTAAATAGAATTTCTAAATCTTCTAGTCTTGATAAATTATGATCACCGTCTTCAATAATCGTAAGAGATTTATCTGAAGCAGATAATTGTTCGATTATTTTTTCAGAAACATTATAAGCAATAACTTTATCTAATTTGCCGTGCAATAGTCTTACAGGGCAAGTAATCTTTATTTTATCATTTAGTATTTCATGTTGAAAACCATCTTTAACAAATTCATAGAAAACTTCATAGTCTCCATAATCATCATCAGGAAATAAAATTGAACCATTTGATTTAAATTCTTCTTTTTCTGCCTCCGAGAGTCTATCCCACTGATTTTTTGTAAAATCTGGAGCTGAGGCAATGCCAATAAGTCCATTTACATCTTTATTTTTAAGTGCTGTTAATAACGCAATCCATCCACCCATGCTAGATCCAATAATAATATTTTTCTTTGACTTAAATTTTTCAAAAAAAAATTTAGCTTCACCAAGCCACTTTGATAGAGTTCCTTTGCCAAAATCACCAGATGATTGACCGTGTCCAGAATAATCAAATCTTAGATAATTTATACTATTTGACTTTGTCCAATTATTTAGAGCAGTTGCCTTTGTACCTGTCATATCTGAACTATATCCACCAAAAAAAAATATTGTGGTATCTGATTTTAAATTATTAAAATAATACGCAAGCATCTCATTGTTTACGTTAAGTAAATGATGTATTTTATTGTTCATAATGTTTCACTATATGGCATTTAACTATTAGAGCAATTTTATGCAATCAAAATTATCAGTATTGCAAGTTATTCCCAATTTAAATGTATCAGGAGCTGAACAAGGCTGTATTGATATAGCAAACTATCTTATAGAAAATAATTATGACTCTTATGTTTTAACCACTGCAGGAATAAAAATTAAAGAAGTAGAAAAAAATGGTACAAAGGTACTTCTAGGACCAGTAGATTCAAAAAACCCACTTGTTATTTTTAAAAATATTTTTTTAATTATTAGTAAGATAAGAAAATATAATATAAAAATTATTCACGTCAGAAGTAGAGCTCCAGCATGGAGTGTTTTTTTTGTATCAAAATTTATAGATGTAAGATGTATTTCAACATTCCATGGTACATATAATTTTAGAGGGTATTTAAAAAAATTATATAACTCTGTAATGCTCAGAATGAATGGAACAATAGCAATATCAAATTTCATTCACGATCATATAAAAAAAAATTATGCTTTTAGAAAAAATCCTATCCAAACTATTGAAAGAGGTATTGACCTAAATTTTTTTGACCCAAAGTCAATTTCGAAGAATGATATAAAAAACGCAATAAAAAAATATGATCTAAAAGAAGACTCTATCAAAATATTATTGCCAGCTAGAGTCACTGAGTGGAAGGGACATTTAACCCTTGTTGATGCAGTTTCTCAATTATTAGAAAAAAAAATATTAAATATAGAAGTTCTCTTCTTTGGCCCTGATCAAAATAAATTATTAAAAGAAAAAATTAAGAATTTCATTAGACATAAAAATTTACAACATATAATTAAATTTTATGGTCCTACTGACAAAATGAATTTAATTTATGCCTTATCAGATATTGTAGTTTCATCTTCAACTGATCCCGAAGCGTTTGGAAGGGTGTCAATAGAGGCTCAAGCCATGGGCAAGCTTATTATTGCAAGTGCTCATGGGGGCTCACAGGAAACTATACTTGAGGGTAAGACTGGTTATTTATATTCCCCTAAAGAACCATCTGAATTAATGAAAAAAATTTCAAGTGTGATTGATCAAAAAAAATATTATTCAAATGAGATGTCGTCATTAGCAATTGAGCATATTAAAAGCAATTATGGAAAAGATAAGATGTGTAAGAAGACATTAGAATTTTATCAAGAAATAATCAGTCAATAATTGATGAAAAATATTTTAGTTATAAAACATGGTTCATTGGGTGATATAGTTCAGATAAGTGGAGTTTTAAGAGATCTTAAGAACTCATTTACTGGTTATAAGATTTCACTTTTGACTACCCCATTATATCAAGAATTAATGAGCAAATGTCCATATATTGACGATATTATCTTGGATAATCGAAAAATAAAATGGAATCCTATAACGTTCCTGAGATTAAGAAAGAAATTAAATAATTTGAATTTCTCATATGTGTTTGATTTTCAAAACTCAAATAGAACAGAAATTTATAGAAAATGTATATCTAAAAATTCAATATGGTCATCTTCAAGAACAATTCTAAGAGAAATAGAAAAAAAAAGTGAATTTGATAAACTTGAAATATTAAAAAGGTTTCAAATTCAATTAGAGCGCTCCAATGTAACTCCAACTTATACCATGCAACCTGACTTTTCATGGGCCATCGATAATAATTTTTGGCCTAAGGAAATTATTCCTAAAAAATATATAGCTCTACTTCCATTCTGTTCTAAGCATTTACCACATAAAAAATGGCCTTTTTATAATGAATTAATAAGCCTAATCAGAAAAGAAAACAAAAATATTGAAATAGTTATTGTTCCAGGTCCGGGAGAAGTTGCTGAAGCAAATAAATTTGATGCACGAATTATTTTAGATGGAAATCAACCTACAAATTTCTTTCAGTTGGCAAAAATATTATCTGAGTCACTTTTTGTTGTTTCAAATGATACTGGACCTGCTCACATTGCAGCACATTTGGGATGTAGTGGCTTAGCCTTATTTGGCTCTCATACAAGTTCTCGTAAAGTAAGCATTAAAACTGATCATTTTGACGTAATTGAGTCTAAAGATTTAATTGATATAACTGTAAACGAAGTTTTTAGTAAAATTCAGTTACATTTACAGCTTGAAGATATATAGAGTGTGTGAATAATACCTACTAAAATGAGTAATACTGAACATATAGAAATTTTACGACATGACACTGCCCATATAATGGCGATGGCAGTTCAAGAACTATTTCCAGAAACTCAAGTCACAATTGGTCCTGTAATTGAAAATGGTTTCTTTTACGATTTTGCAAGAGATAACCCCTTTACTGATAGTGACCTTGAAATTATTGAAAATAAAATGAAAGAAATTGTAAAGCGTGATGTAAAGACATCATTTAAAGTTCTTCCAAGAGAAGATGCAATTAAGCTCTTTCTCGATAAAGGTGAAAAATATAAAGTTGAAATAATAGAGAGTATTCCATCTGACGAAGAGATTAAAGTTTACTATCATGGAGAATGGTTTGATTTATGCAGGGGGCCTCATTTAAATTCATCGGGAGAAATTGGCACAGCCTTTAAATTAACTAAAGTGGCTGGAGCATACTGGCGTGGCGACTCTAATAATCCAATGCTACAGAGAATTTATGGAACTGCTTGGGAAACTCAAGAAGAGTTAGATAATTATCTCCATATGCTTGAAGAAGCCGAGAAAAGAGATCATAGAAAGCTTGGAAAAGAATTAGATTTATTTCATTTTCAAGAAGAAGCGCCAGGAAGCGTGTTTTGGCATGCAAAGGGCTGGACACTTTTTCAGTCACTAATAAATTATATGAGAAAGAGACAGGATGAAGCTGGATATTCTGAAATTAATACGCCAGACATTATGGACAAATCTCTGTGGGAGCTTTCTGGACATTTGGAAAAATTTGGAGACAACATGTTTACAACTGAGGCCAGAGAAGATCGAATTTATGCACTTAAGCCAATGAATTGTCCTGGGTGTGTTCAGGTTTACAAACAGGGTTTAAAAAGTTATCGAGATCTACCGCTTCGAGTTGCAGAATTTGGTAAAGTACATAGATATGAGCCATCTGGAGCTCTGCATGGATTAATGCGTGTTAGAGCATTTACTCAAGATGATGCCCATATTTTTTGCACAGAAGATCAAATTACTGAGGAAAGTAAGATAGTCTGTGATTTGATTTTAAGTATTTATAAAGACTTTGGTTTTGAAGATGTTTCTATTAAGTTTTCTGATAGACCAGAAAATAGAGTTGGAAGTGATGAAATATGGGATAAGTCTGAAAAAGCTTTAATAACGGCCATGGAAGCAACTGGATTAGATTATACTGTAAATCCTGGAGAAGGAGCTTTTTATGGACCTAAATTAGAGTTTGTATTGAGAGATGCAATAGGAAGAGAGTGGCAGTGTGGAACTCTGCAGGTTGACTTAAATATGCCGGAGAGATTAGGTGGAACTTTTATTGCTGAAGATGGCAAGAAATATCATCCCGTTATGCTTCATAGAGCTTTATTTGGATCACTAGAGAGATTTACAGGCATTCTTCTTGAACATTACGCTGGAAACCTACCTCTCTGGCTTAGCCCAGTTCAAGCTGTTGTAGCTCCAATTACGTCTGAAATTGATAGCTATGCCTTAGAAATACATAAAATATTGAAAAGTTCAGGTTTCAGAGTTGAAATGGATCTTAGAAATGAAAAAATAAATTATAAGATAAGAGAAAACTCACTTCAAAAAATTCCTTTTTTATTGATTGTAGGAAAAAAAGAAATGGAAGAGAAATCTGTAACTCTCAGGACATTTGGCAGTAAAGATCAGGAAAAAATAAAACTTGATAATTTAACTGATTTTTTTGAAAAAAAATGTATTATCCCAGGTCATTAAAGTAAGTACAGGAGTTTAAAATAGTAGTTCAAAAAAATAATAATAGGTTTCAATCAAATAAGAAAGAACCAAAACTCCGAGTCAATGAAAGAATCACAACAGACACAGTTAGATTAATTGATGAAAAAGGTGAGAACTTAGGTGTTATAAATACCCAAGAGGCAATTCAAAAAGCAACAGAAGCTGGACTTGACTTGGTAGAAGTTTCTCCAAATGTAGATCCACCTGTTTGTAAAATTTTAGATTTTGGTAAGTTTAAATATCAAGCTCAGAAGAAGGCCAGTACCGCTAAGAAGAAGCAGAAGGAAATTACCTTAAAGGAGGTCAAAATGAGACCTGGTATAGACGTACATGATTATAATTTTAAGGTAAGAGCTGCACAAAAATTTATTTCAGCTGGTGATAAAGTGAAATTCACACTTCGTTTTAAAGGTCGAGAATTTGAGCATCATGACTTAGCCCATAATCTTATGGGCCGAATAAGAGAGGATATGGGGTCTGTAAGCAAAGTAGAGCAGGAGCCTAAGCTTGAAGGTCGACAATTTACAATGATTTTCGTCGCTAACTGAGTAATAAACGTCAGGAATTTCAAAGTTAAAAAGATTTTGCTTTTTTTTAGGCAAAACGCTATAACACGCAAATATTATCAATATGAGTAAACTGAAAACAAAGAAAAGCGCTAGTAAGAGGTTTAAATTAACGGCCTCTGGTAAAGTTAAATCATATCAGGCTGGTAAAGCTCATGGCATGATTAAGCGTACAAATGCGCAAATTCGAAATCAAAGAGGTTCGACGATTCTATCTGACCAGGATGCTCGTATTGTAAAAAAATTTTTACCATACGGATAAAAACGTTTAATTAAGAGAGTTTATGGCAAGAGTAAAAAGAGGCGTTACTACACACGCAAAGCATAAAAAAGTTATCAAGCAAGCTAAGGGTTTTCGCGGCAGAAGAAAAAATACTTTTAAAGTTGCAAAACAAGCTGTTGAGAAGTCT
>JAQWTH010000037.1 GCA_029242795.1 Candidatus Pelagibacterales bacterium
GTTAAAAAAGCAATGAATGAAAAAAATAAAATGATGGAATTTAAAAATCATAATACCCGTCTTCTCTGCTTAGAATGGATCGATCCTTATTTTTCAGCTGGACACTGGGTGCCAGAACAAATTGAAATGGCAGGATTTGTATCAGCAATTGGCAAACCAGGTGACAAATCAAGAGTAATAACGACAGATGAAATTATAGAATCTAAGCCTGATGCAATAGCAGTTATTTGCTGTGGTTATAATGAAGAAAAAAATAAATTATTTGCTGAAGATATCTTACAAGACAAAAGAATTAATCACTTGTTACCATTTCAAAATGAAAAGATTTATTATTTTGACTCAGATTCATACTTTAGTAGACCAACCTTAAGGATAATTGAGGGTGCTAAACAATTAAGGAATTCTATTTTAAATTAATATTAGTGGCGGGAGTGACGGGACTCGAACCCGCGACCTCCTGCGTGACAGGCAGGCGCTCTAACCAGCTGAGCTACACCCCCACTATTTTTATATCTTCCATCTCGTGGGAGAAATGGTGGGCGATGACAGGTTCGAACTGCCGACATTCACGGTGTAAACGTGACGCTCTTCCAGCTGAGCTAATCGCCCTTGAAGATTGGAATATATATATTTTATGATTATTTCCCAGTTTATTTTTAACAAAAAAACTCGACCACTAATTGGTGATCGAGCTTTTTGTAAAAAGTTTTACTGGCAGTAAATTAGCCTGCGTTATTGACAGCCTCTTTTAAACCCTTACCAGCAGTGAACTTTGGACGAGTTGACTGAGGTATTTGAATAACTTCGTTAGTACGAGGGTTTCTACCTTGAGATGCTTTACGAATAGAGGTTTTAAATGTTCCAAATCCTACTAATCTTACTTCTCCTCTTTGCTTAAGAACATCTGTAATTTGATCAAATACAGCGTTCACAGCTTTTTCTGAGTCAGATTTTTGCATTCCAGTTATTTCGGCAACTTTACCAATTAGATCTTGTTTATTCATATAATCCCCCCTTTTTAGGAGTTTGATTCGTTAATACATATATAGGAACTGATCTACTACATATAGTCAAGGCGAAAACCCTAGGAAAACTAATAAAAATGATTTGTAATGTGTTTAAAAGATAAAAATATATTTAGATTCAGTGTGTTAGAAGAGGATCCTGATCTTGGTCTTGATCATCGTCTGATATTTCACTACTGCTACTAACAGATTCACTTTCATCCCACTCAATTGGAATTAATGGCTTGGTAAGTGCAATTTTAAGAACATCATCGACGTTGTCTACAAATATCAACTCCAAGCCCTCTTTAACATTGTCAGGAATATCTTCTAAGTCTTTTTCATTCTCTTTTGGAATAATCACAGTTTTTGTTCCAGCTCTTAGTGCAGCTAATAACTTTTCTTTTAAACCACCAATTCCAAGAGCCTTACCTCTTAGTGTCACCTCTCCAGTCATAGCAATATCTTTTCTAACAGGAATGCCTGTCAACACAGAGACAATTGAAGTAACCATTGCAAGGCCCGCAGATGGTCCATCTTTTGGGATTGCGCCTTCAGGTACGTGTATATGAATATCTCTAATTGGGAAAATTGTTGGCTTGATACCAAAATCTATGCATCTAGAACGAACGTACGATTTAGCTGCTTGAATAGATTCCTTCATCACATCTCCAAGCTTACCGGTAATTGTCATAATGCCTTTACCAGGCATAACAACCGCCTCAATTGGAAGTATGTCACCACCAACTTCAGTCCAAGCAAGACCTGTTACAATACCTACTTGATCATCGGCATCAATTTCACCGTATTTGTATTTTTTAACACCGGCATATTCATTAACATTTTCCTCATTAATGGTTAGATTTTTAATCTCACCTGCAACAATCTTTTTAATGGCTTTTCTAGCGAGATTGGCAATTTCTCTCTCAAGACTTCTTACGCCTGCTTCACGAGTGTAGTACCTAATTAAAGATGTAACTGCATCATCCTCAATCAATAATTCACCATCTTTCAAGCCATGTTTCTTCATAATTTCTGGTATTAAATGTTGTTTTGCAATTTGCACCTTTTCATCTTCTGTGTAACCAGCAATTCTAATAATTTCCATTCGATCAAGTAATGCCGGTGGCATTCTTAATGTATTAGCAGTTGTTAAAAACATTGTATCAGATAAATCATAATCAACTTCTAAGTAGTGATCATTAAATGTATTGTTTTGTTCAGGGTCTAAAACTTCTAGAAGAGCAGAAGACGGGTCACCTCTATAATCTGCACCTAACTTATCTATTTCATCAAGCAATTATAATGGATTTGATGAACCGGCTTTTTTCATCATTTGTAATACTTTGCCTGGCATAGAGCCAATATAAGTTCTTCTATGTCCTCTTATTTCAGCCTCATCTCTTACTCCACCCAAAGACATTCTTACAAACTTACGACCAGTTGAACGTGCAATGGACTTGCCAAGTGAAGTTTTTCCTACTCCTGGAGCTCCCACAAGACATAATATAGGGCCCTTCATCTTTTTAATTCTTTGTTGAACAGCCAAGTATTCAAGAATTCTCTCTTTAACTTTTTCTAATCCATAATGATCTTCATCTAAAACTTGTTTAGCAAAGTTGATATCTTTCTTGACCTTTGTTTTTTTTCCCCATGGAATAGATAAAACCCAGTCAAGATAATTCCTTATAACACTCGACTCAGCTGACATTGGACTCATTGATCTAATCTTTTTAATTTCAGCGTAACACTTTTCTTTAGCTTCTTTTGTCAATTTCATCTTTTCAATTTTTTCTTCGTACTCAGAAATATCATCCTTACCATCTTCATTCTCACCAAGCTCTTTTTGAATAGCTTTCATTTGCTCATTCAGATAATATTCTCTCTGAGTTTTTTCCATTTGATTTTTTACTCTGCCGCGAATTTTTTTCTCAACCTGTAAGACATCTAGTTCAGACTGAATAAAAGAAAGAATTTTTTCAAAACGTACGTATAAATCAACAGATTCTAATATTTGCTGTTTATCGGAAAGTTTGATTGATAAATGTGATGCAATAGTGTCACTTAATTTTCCAAGCTCATCTATTTCATTGATCGTTCCAAGAACTTCTGGCGGAATCTTTTTATTTAAGTTTACATATTTATCAAATTCATCAGTTGTTGATTTAGACATTGCTCTAAGTTGCTTATCAGAAGAGTCTATAGTCTCAATAATCTGATCAACATCAGCTTGTAGAAATTCTTCATTTTCAAAAAAAACATTAATTGAGGCTCTATTGAGACCCTCGACTAATACTTTAACAGTTCCATCAGGCAGCTTTAATAGCTGAAGTACATTGGCGACAGTGCCAAAATCAAATAGGTCATTTTTCTTAGGGTCATCGACTGAAGCGCTTTTTTGAGTAATTAACATTATTTTTTTATCGCCCTTCATGACACTTTCAAGAGCCTTGACAGACTTATCTCTGCCGACAAATAATGGAACTACCATATGAGGGAAAACTACGATGTCTCTCAAGGGAAGAACTGGAATTTTATTTATATTCATAATGAATCAAAAATTGTTCTATTTATAAAAAAATGATTTGAGATCTTAGTAAAGGTATAATCACAAACACATATATTTAGATGTGTATAAAAGACAGAATTTCAAGGAAATGAGTTTAATAACGCTCTAAGCGCTTGTTTCTGAAGTCTTTTTATTATCTGCGTAGATGTATAGAGGTCGTGCTCTGCCCTCAGCCACTTCAGCATTAATGACTACTTCTTCAACTCCTTCAAGAGAAGGGAGTTCAAACATTGTATCAAGCAATATATTTTCAAGAATTGATCTTAATCCCCTGGCACCGGTTTTTCTTTCAATCGCTTTTTTTGCAATAACTTTTAATGCATCTTTTGAAAGAATTAATTTTACATCCTCCATATTAAACAGTGTCTGATATTGTTTAACAAGAGCGTTTTTGGGCTCTTGAAGTATTTTGATTAGAGAATCTTCATCTAAATCTTCAAGCGTTGTAACAATAGGTAGTCTTCCAACAAACTCTGGGATTAATCCGTAGTTTAATAAATCTTCAGGCTCCAAATCGTTCAATGCCATACTGATATTTTTTACTTCAGCTGATTTTACATTCGCTTGAAAACCCATGCCTGAACCTTTAGCTCTTCTATTAATTAATTTATCTAGCCCAGAAAATGCACCCCCACAAATAAACAATATATTGGTTGTGTCAACTTGTAGAAATTCTTGCTGCGGATGTTTTCTTCCACCTTGAGGAGGCACACTTGCAACTGTTCCCTCCATTATTTTCAATAATGCCTGCTGAACACCTTCACCTGATACATCTCTTGTAATTGATGGGTTTTCTGATTTTCGACTAACTTTGTCAATTTCATCTATATATACAATTCCTCTTTGAGCCTTCTCAACATTATAGTCAGAAGCTTGTAGAAGTTTGAGAATAATGTTTTCAACGTCTTCACCGACATAACCTGCTTCAGTAAGTGTTGTTGCGTCTGCCATCGTAAATGGAACATCAAGAATTCTAGCTAGCGTTTGAGCTAATAGGGTTTTGCCGCAACCTGTGGGTCCAATTAGTAAAATATTTGATTTTGAGAGCTCTACATCTGATTTAGATGCTGAATGTTCAATTCTTTTATAGTGATTGTGAACTGCAACCGAAAGATTGTACTTCGCTCCTTTTTGACCAATAACAAAATCATCTAAACTTGCACATATTTCTTTCGGTGTCGGAATTTTTCCAGAACTTTTTGAATTACTTTCTTTGTTTTCTTCTTGAATAATATCATTACATAACTCAACACACTCATCACATATAAAGACAGTTGGACCAGCTATAAGTTTCTTTACCTCATGTTGGCTCTTACCACAAAATGAGCAATACAAAGTATTTTTATTTTTATCAGTACTATTTTCAGTCATAACAAAATAATATTTTTACAATAAGTCAAAAATAAGTAATTATTTCGAATCATCACAAATATAAAAGAACCATTTATTTTAAAAAAATTCAATCTTTATTCGAAAATCGACACAGGAAAACTGTTTATAAACAATGAATTAAAGGATGTTTTTGAGGCTATTTCTCGATTTTTGGAACTCTTTTTTCTTGAATTTCATCGATAATTCCAAATTTTTTTGCAGATTCAGGGTCCATGAAGTTATCTCGCTCCAGCGCTTCTTCTATTGCCTTAACATCTTGTCCAGTATGTTTTGAATATAAGTTATTTAGTTTACTTTTAGTTGAAGCAATTTCCTTTGCGTGAATTTCAATATCAGTAGCTTGACCTTGGAAACCCGCTGATGGCTGATGAACCATTATTCTACTATTAGGCAATGCAAATCTTTTGCCTTTTTCTCCTGCGGCCAGGAGAAAAGATCCCATAGAGGCTGCTTGACCAAAACACAATGTCGAAACTGGGCACTGGATAAATTGCATTGTGTCATAAATAGCCAATCCATCAGACACAACTCCTCCAGGGGAATTTATATATAAGTAAATTTCCTTTTCAGGATCTTCCGACTCTAAGAATAATAACTGTGCGGATATTAAGGATGCAAGTCCATCATGTACAGGCCCCACCAAAAAAATAATTCTCTCTTTTAGTAATCTTGAATAAATATCGTATGCTCTTTCACCTTTACCTGTTTGCTCAACAACCATTGGTATAAGAGTATTCATTGTAATTTTATTATTCATAATTTATTTCTTAGCAGCTTTCTTTTTAGCAGTTGTTTTATTTACAGCCTTCTTCTTTACTGTTTTCTTTTTATCTGATGAAGATTTTTCAGTGTTTCCACCGTTATAAATTTTTATGAACGAATCAACATCTATATCAGTTGATTTTAACTTAACTTTTTCGAGTATAAAGTCCAAAATTTTACCTTCATAAATTGGCGCCTGTAACTGCGTCATTGCATCTTGATTATTCTTATAATACTCAATAACTTTTTGTTCTTGACCCCTAAAATTCATTGCATATTCGTATAGGGCTTTATTCATTTCATCTTGTGTTACTTGAATATTATTCAATCGACCAACTTCTTGAAGCACTAAACCTAGCTGAATTCTTTTTGCAGCCTCATCTTTAAATTTCTTTTCACTGCCACTTGATAGTTTTTGGTCTTTAATTTCTTTTTTATGATCATCTGATGCTGGGTTCTGTGAAGTTAAATGACCCTGTTTTAAATTATTAAATTCAGTTTCAATTAATCCTTCTGGCATTTCAAATTTATGCTCTTTTTCAAGAATATCGAATAAATTCTTTTTAGAAATATTTTTAGTAAGGTCATCATATTCTATCTGCATTTGATCTTTCACTTTAGTTTTGAGATCTTTTAAATTCTCAGTTCCAACTGACTTCGCGAAGGCATCATCAATTTTTGTTTCCTCAGGTGAACCAATATTTTTAATTTTACATTCGAAAATGGCACTAGCACCTTTTAATTCTTCAGCTTGATAATTATTTGGAAATTTAACAGGAATTTTTTTTGTATCACCGGTCTTTAGACCAATTAAACCGTCTTCAAGATCTTTTAAATACTGACCTGACCCAATTACTATCGTCTGCTCTTCTGCTTTGCCGCCATCAAAATTCTTTCCGTCAATGGTGCCTTCATAGTCCAAACGAACTGAGTCATCTTTCTTTGCCTTATAATCATCAGGTTGATCTTTAAAAGATTTTTGGTTTTTTGCTATTAACTCAATTCTCTGATCAACTTCTTTATCTTTAATTTTTACTTTGTATGTCTCCACATTTAACTTCTCAAAATCTATTAGTTTAATTTCAGGAAAGAGTTCAACTTCAAATGTAAAAACTGTATCCTCATTATCATTTTTCTTTTCTTTTAAATCAACCTTGGGTTGAGCTATAGGTCTGAATTTTTTCTCCTGAACAATATTAAATACGTTGTCATTTATGAGCTTATTAAGAACTTCCGCTTTTATAGAGTCTCCATGTTTCTGATTCACAATAGACGTTGGAACTTTTCCAGGTCTAAAGCCATCAACTTTAATAGTTTTTCTTATTTCTTCAGTCTTTTGATTTATTCCATTATTAAATTCTTCAGATTTAATAATTACTTCATAACCTCTTTTAAGGCCTTTATTTATTGTTTCTTTATAATTCATATAAGCTCTTTGGTGCGGCTAGAGGGACTCGAACCCCCATGAGTTGCCTCACTGGTACCTAAAACCAGCGTGTCTACCAATTCCACCATAGCCGCGATTAATAGAAAATGCAAAATAGACTATTTTTTAATAGTTTACAGTAAAAAATTAAGCAGAAAATTATCATATAAATGACTATACTTAATTAATGATTTTTCAGTTTTCCCCTTCTGAATTAGATTACAAACCCTCAAAGTGCATTAGGTGCTATTACCTACTCAAAATAAAAGAAATTAAGAATATCAATTTTCCACCACCAGTTTTTTCTAATTTTGATGTTGTTCAACAGGCATATTTTAAAAATATGAACACCAATGAGTTGACTGATCAATTGCCTTCGGGAAGAATAATGCAGAAGAATGAAATTCCAGGCAAAATTGTCTCGACTACTTTAAAAGATAATAAGGGTCGAGAGTTTTTACTGGGAGGAAGACCAGATATTGTTACTGCGTTTGATGATGGTTCATATGGAATAATAGATTTTAAAACTACAAATATTAAAGAGGATAAGGCTGAAAACTATAGACATCAACTAGAAGCTTATAAACAAATTTTTATGAATCCAGGAGCAATTAAAAAAGGACCGACACCAAAACTTGAACCAATAAGTCAGATGGGAGTTTTACAATTTGAACCGAATAAAATAATCAGTCACAATGATCAAGGTGCACAAATTAATTTAGAAATGTCTTATTCAAAACTTGAGATGGACGAATCAAAATTCTATAAAAAAATTACATCTATAATTGATCTTCTTTCACAGAGAGAACTTCCAAAGTTCAATGGTAAATGTTCTGACTGCACTTTTGTAAAAGAACAGATTAAATTGCGTGCTAAATGATAAATAAAGGCTTTGATTATGAAGATAAAATTATAAAAATTTTACAGCAAAAAAAAATCATTGATGAAAGTATAAAAAGTCCCAAAGGAAGTGATGCTGTAGACGTTCCAATTTTATATAAAAATAATAAGGTTAATCTTGAACTTAAAAATAATAATAAAGGTGCTGATTATGGTCAAAAAGAATTATTGTGGAACAAAGAAAATTCCTGGCATTGGTCATTGGGCAAAAAAAAGATTAAAGACTCTGTGGTTAAACAATATGAAGAAATGCAGATAATAGATCGATATATTGATAAAGATTTTATTCCAAGAAAATACTCGAAAATCTTACTAAAGGAGCAAAAGATAAGTTCAATTTATGAAGAAGTTACAAAAGAGGACTATTTATATGATAAGAAAAGAATGGAAAAACCAAATATTATAATACCACTGGAAACTTTATTTAAATATTACGAAAATAAGAATATCTTTTATATACAAATTGAAGATAGTGGTTTTTATCATTTGAGCAAAGATGTGTTCTCACTTGGAACAAGTCAATTCAACGGTTCTATTGCCCTCAGATTAAGGGCAAAATATAGAAAATCATCGGAAATGATTGATAAGGAACCATGGCATTATGGCTTTTTAGCTAAAATACAATTAAAGGTGAAGCCTTCCCCATCCTCTTTTGATATAGAAGAAAAAGAAGGTAAAGAATTTCCTTTTAAAGATTGAATGATAATTGATTGGAAGTTTTATTCTTTCTTTTAAAAACGTATTTAAATGCAGTACTTCTGATTTTTTCAATCTCATCATGAGTTCTCTTCTTTACTTTTATTTTCTTCCCTTTAAACATTTTTAGAATAGATTTGCCAAGTTCAAATCCAAGCAAAGGAGGTACTGCATTGCCAATTTGCGTCCATTGCTTACCAACCGAACCGGAAAATTTAAAATTTGCAGGGAAAGATTGTATGGCAGCTGCTTCTCTGACAGTTAAATATCGATCTTCTGTAGGATGATAGTACATACGGCTTCCTGTAACAATTGTCGGCGAAGGTTTTTTTCGGTTTAGTCGGTAGTATCTAGCTTCGCGAAATCTTTTTTCTCCAATTGTATTCCAGTCATGATCAAACCATAGTTCTTTGGGCAGAAATTCTTTCTCATCTCTTTCGTATCTTATATATCTACCTTCAGGAACATGTCCTATTCTCTCCTTTTCAATATTTTTTTTGATATAAGCAGCTTTTTTGTCGTGATTGTAAGCTTTATTATTATGTTTCAATAGATTCTCAAATGCCCATCTAACGTTTCGGGGTTCTTTTAATTTTTTTGTTCCATTATTGGATCCATATTTTGGAACAGGAAATAAGTTTTCTGTTTTGAGATTGTTGCCAATTATACATACACGTCTACGAATTTGAGGAACCCCATACTCTTCTGCACTAAGCACCTTAATATCAAGGCTATAGCCCAACTTTTCAAAAACTAAGAAAATTGACTCTAATGTATCGATATTCTTTTTAGCAAGTAGTCCTGTTACATTCTCTATTAAAATGACGTTAGGTTTAAAATCTTTTACAAACTTTACATATGTTAAAAAAAGATGGTTACGACTATCATCTTTATTTCCTGGGCCAATAGTAGAAAAGCCCTGACATGGAGGACCTCCACAAATTAAATGTACTTTTTTATTTCCAATTTTTTTCTTAACTTCTTTTGTAGAAATTGTCCTTAGATCATCACATATCGCAATTGATTTAGGATGATTATTTTTAAAAGTTTCAATTGCAGGCATTAGATGGTCTATTCCGACAAGACAATTTAATCCTGATTTTATTAATCCCTTTGATAATCCACCTGCCCCACAGAATAGATCAATAAAATTTATCTTCTTGTTACTCATTTTTTTTAAAGAATCTTTAAATAATTATAATACACTAAAATTTTAACTCAATTTACGGTTAGGCATTTTGCCTAGTCGTCTAAGGTATTATAAGGTATTTCCTAGTATTATATTGTAGACAAATAGAGACAAAGGATTTTATTTTTGGTAGTTTTGCTAGGGCTAGATAAAAAAAGTCCGTGTCTACCAATTCCACCATAGCCGCGATTAATAGAAAATGCAAAATAGACTATTTCTCAAGAGTTTACATCTATTTTTTTATCTAGCTAAAGTTTTAGTTTAAGGGGTTTTTTGATATGGAGTGTCTCCAGAGTGTCCCCCGATAAATTAAAAGTCATCTAGAATTTTAGAGCTCTTTTCATCATACTGTTCTTGGGAAATCAAACCTTCATCAAGTATCTTTTTTAGTGATTTAAGTTTCGATTGAACTTCTATACTACTACTTGTTTCTTCTGAATCAGACTCCGATTCAGCTTTTTTTGACTCATCATTGTTTTTTGTTCTTTTAACTGACCCGCTAAAACCAGCTTGGATTAATTTTTCTTTAAGTCTGGAGTCTACTATAATATTATCTTCAATAACAATTGTGCATTTACCGAATTCCTCACATCCATTTATGGCGGCTCTTTGTGCATTTTTAATTGAACTATAATCATAGGCAAATTGATACCCTGGCTGATCAAAACCTCCGTCCTCTGAAAAAGCTAATGCGGAACTATGCTCACCTGATAAAAATTCAATCATGTGTTGTTTGAATGTTCTCCCCCGTTCATTGTAACTACAGTCCACATCAATGGCTCTACACAAATAATTCACATCTTTGGCATAGATATACATTGGGTTGTTGTTTTTTTGATTAGTATAATCATTTTTAGGACTCAGGTTTATTTCTCCTGTATCTTTACAATATTTTAATCCTCCTGATCCAAAGCCAAACCAGCTATGAAATAATTTAGCTGAACAATACTCTTCTTTACTCACAATCATTTTGCTTTCCCATGATCTAATAAAACCACCTTCAGATCTACTATCTCCTCTTGTTCTCCAAAACTTTTTACAGTCTTCTAAGGTTCCTTTTCTACCCGAGTAATGCCATTTACGTAGGTCTTTTGATCCTCCAGCATAATTATCTGCCTTAGTCGCAAAGAAATAAACGCCAGGTTCATAAATATATTCAGACTTACATCTGCCTGATTTTGCAGATGCTTCAAGTGTAAATAAAAATAAAATGCTGAAAATGATAATTATATATTTATTCATAAGAATGAAATTAGTTTAAAAATATAAGAATATTTTAGCACAATTATAAAAAAAAAATTATTTAATTACTTCGTGTCCGTATATTGTCAGGGAATAATCTAAAATTCATCTAGAATTTTAGAACTTTTTTCATCATACTGTTCTTGGGAAATTAAGCCCTCATCTAACATGCTTTTTAACTCTATTAATTTTTCTTTTGAAGAGCTAATTTCTACTTTAGTTGATGATGTTGTTTCATTAGAAGTTTCTAAATTTTCTAAAGAAGATGAGTTATTAGAATGTTTTATAAATTTTATAAAATTGCTTAATTTTCCTGAACGCCCTTCCATTCCCCATGAAATAGCTTTCATTGCATCTTCTGCAATTTTTTTTAATTCTTTTGTGTTGTTTATTTGATTTCTATTAATACTACTTGTTGAATAATATAGGTCATAATAATTCCAGTATAATGGCGATCTAGATGTTCTTGTTTCAAATCTAAAATGAAAATAACCATCTTTTCGTTCACTAATACAGTAAACACCTTGTGGACTTCCTCTTTCTGCTCCTTGGGCATATATTTCTTTAGCTGCTTCCTTTATCCAATCTTGACATCTTTCCATTGAGCCCCCTGACCATTTATTGCCACCAGAAGCAGGATTTATTTGGATTCTTAAATACAGTTCGCCATTATCTTTATAGTTATATAATTTAATGTTCCACCAATATTTCTGACCTTTATTGATTGTTTTGCTGTCATGCCTTTCACTCTTATCAACATTCCATTTTCCAGGTGGCAATGGAATATTAACACCTTTATTTTTAAAGTTTGTAATTTGACCTTCTAGGACATCACCTACAAACACTTCTTGAGCATGGATACTTATGGAGAAAAATGTAAATAAAAATAAAATACTGAATACGTAAGTTAGATATCGATACATAAAAGTAAAAAATAAACTATTAAAGATAACTTAATATTATAACGAATTTAAAAAATAGAAAATCAAACTTTTAATCACTAACTGTCCATATATTGTCAGATTGAGAAAAAAAACTATCAAAAAACACTGATAAGTTGCTGAAATGACTCTATTTATGAAGTGAGCCCTCACTGGTACCTAAAACTAGCGTTTCTACCAATTCCACCATAGCCACGATTAAAAGAAAATGCGAAATAGACTATTTTTGACATTATTGCAGTCATAATTTAGAGGTTTTAATCAAGCAACGTAATGTATTAATATTGAAGAAATAAGATGACAATTAGTAGGTTCTAACAACGAATGAAATCAG
>JAQWTH010000043.1 GCA_029242795.1 Candidatus Pelagibacterales bacterium
TCTGTTTTTAACAGGTTTCCACCCTTTTAATTTCTTTAAAGCTATGGCTTTATCTTTAATAGATAATTTTTTCATTATGGAGCTGGATGAGGAAATTCCTCATGAACCTTCTTAATTTCATTTAATATTTCTTTTGTAATCTCAACATCCACACTGCTTATACAAGTTTTAAGTTGATCCATGGTTGTAGCACCAATTATTGTAGAGGTCATAAATTGTTGAATATCACAAAAACGAATTGCAAATTGAGCAGGATCAATACCAAACTGTTTAGCGATTTCAACATATTTCTCAGTTGCTTGATTAACACTTGGTCTTTTATATCGATACATCAGAGGTCCATCACCAAACAAAGCCAAACGAGATCCTTGTGGCATTTGACCATTTAAATATTTTCCAGTTAATATTCCTTGACCAAGAGGAGAGTATGATAAAAGACTGACCTGCTCATGGTTGGTAACTTCAGAAAGACCAACTTCGTAAGCTCTATTTATTAAGTTATATGCATTCTGAATTGAAACAACTCTTGGAAGAGATTTAGTTTTTGATAACTCAAGATATTTCATGGTTCCCCATGGAGTTTCGTTTGATAGTCCTATGTGCCTGATTTTGCCTTGTTGAACTAACTCACCAAGAGCACTCAAAGTTTCTTCAATATCAATTGTGTCTTCAGGAATTGGGGCATACCGGTACTCTAATTTTCCACTAAATGCACCAAAAGGTCGCTCAGGCCAGTGGACCTGATACAGATCTATATAATCTGTTTGAAGTCTCTTTAAGCTTTGGTCAACTGCATAATGTATGTGTTCACGAGATAATCTAGTCATTTCATTGTCTTCTCTCATATACGAGAGCCCAGAACGCCCAGCAACTTTAGTAGCCAAAATAATTTTGTCTCTATTTTTTCGAGCCTGAAACCAAGTTCCGATGTATTTTTCTGTTAAGCCTTGGGTTTTTTCTTTCGTTGGAACAGCATACATTTCAGCTGTATCAATAAAATTTACACCTTGCTCCAAGGAATAGTCTAATTGATCATGGGCATCAACCTCTGTATTCTGCTCACCCCATGTCATTGTACCTAGACATATAGTACTAACATCAATATCAGTTCTTCCTAATTTTCTATATTCCATTATTTTTTCCTTTTTTCAGTCATAATATTTTGAACTGATGTTCCCATATCAATAATTGTTTTTTCGAATGGAATCGGCTCCCATCCAAAAACCTCTATTGTTTGAGAATTGTCCATTAAGATTTTTTGATGTAAAAAAGTTTTCATAGTTTTCATTTCAGAACTAAACAATGCTAAAAATTTTACAATAAAGTCAGGCATAATTTTTTTTGTAACTTGAGGAAATCCATTACCATTTAATGTTTTAGCTATTTCAACAAGATGAACAGACTCATTAGATGTGCATGCAAAACGCTTGCCATTTGAATTTTCATTTTTTATTGCCTCAACATGTAACTTTGCAATATCTCTCACATCTACATAATTCATGTACACATTTGGTACAGCAGGAATAGCTTTTGTTAGAAATTTTTTAATTGTATCAGTGGAAGTACCTCCTATATCATCACTTAGTGATGGCCCTAGTACAAACGAGGGATTGATAACTGTGAGCTCAAGATTTTTTTCATCCTGACTATTAATAAAATCCCAGGCTGCCCTTTCTGCAATGGTTTTACTTTTTACATATGGAGTAACACCTGATCCATCCATATTAGTCCAGTCATTATGGTTGAAACGTTTATTTGGATCATCATGACCATATTGAATAGCTGCAACAGATGAAGTAAGAACAACTTTTTTAATGCCTGCTTTTTTTGCTGCTTTCAAAGCTCTCAATGTACCTTCTCTTGCGGGTGTAATTACTTCATCTTCATTTTTTGGTTCCTTGAATGGAAATGGGGAAGCTACATGCAATACATAAGTGCAGCCATCCATTGCATCTTCCCAACCTGCATCACTAGTTAAATCTAACTTACAAAATTCTAGATTATTTTTAGCTTCTACTTCATTTGATATTGCATTTCTTACTTGAGATTCCCTACTAGGTGATCTAAGAGATCCTCTAACTGAGTATCCATTTTTAAGCAATTCAGATATGCAATGCAGTGCAATGTAACCGGATGCTCCTGTAACTAAAACTTTATCCATAATTCTCCCTAACTAATTGAAAATAAATGTTTTTTTATTAAAATTAATTTTTTTATATCCTATATTGTTATGGTTTCTTATCTTGTATTATCTACAAAGATACATATGTATTAAAGTATAAAATTAATAAATATAAAGGAAAATTATCTATGGATTATCAACAAAGAGCAACTCAAGCCACACCTGCTATTGATGAAGGTTTGAGAAACTACATGCTTCAAGTTTATAACTATATGGCATCAGGTTTAGCTTTAACTGGATTAATTGCTTACATGCTTTTTCAAGCTACTGCAGTTATCGGACCAAATGGTGAAATTGTTGGCCTTACTTCACTCGGTGCTTCACTTTACACTGGCCCGATGATGTGGGTTGTTGCATTGGCACCTCTTGGGGTCGTGATGTACATGAGTTTTGGCATAAGAGGAATGTCAGCATCTAGAGCGCAAACTTTATTTTGGGTATTTTCTTTTTTGATGGGATTATCTCTATCCACAATTTTTTTACAATATACTGGTGCAAGTATTGCGAGAGTATTTTTTATTACCTCAATTACTTTTGGATCCATGAGTATTTATGGCTACACCACAAAACGTGATTTAACTGGTCTTGGCTCATTCTTATTTATGGGTTTAATTGGTATTATTATTGCTTCAATTGTAAATATTTTTATGCAGTCGCCAGCAATTTATTTTGCAGTTTCAATTTTAGGAGTTCTTATTTTTGTAGGACTAACTGCTTACGATACTCAGAAAATAAAAAATATGTATATGGCTTATGATAGTGGTGAAGTAGCCGCAAAGAAAGCTATTATGGGAGCACTGACTCTATACTTAGATTTTATAAATTTATTTATTATGCTTCTAAGACTTTTTGGTCAAAGAAGATAAAAGTTGACAAAATAATAAATGAGTCTCTTAGTGGGACTCATTTATTTAACAATACTCAAACCAGATTTATCAATATAAGTTAGCAAAGCGTCTAAGCTTTCATTGTGTTTAAGAAGAACACCAGCTGAGTTAATTAAACTATACTTAGATCTTGCTTTTGTAGTTTTTTTATTTTTGTAAATTTGTAAGTAAGCGCTTTCAAATGTATTTCGATAAAAAGAAAAGATAGCGTGAGTTTTTAAATGATCAATTGCATAATCTTTTAAAAGGCCCTGACTAACTTTCTTACCATAAAATGAGAGAATTGAACTGAGTTCATTTTTATTAAAAAATGTAATATTTTTATCAGAATTGTCTTTTTGGATTTCTTGACCTTGACTTAGAAAGTGAACAACCATATTAATAATTGTACTAATGATTTTGAATAAAAAAAGGCTAAAATCTAAGATATTTTTTATAATATATAAGGCTCCAACACCTTGAAAATTGTTATTCAATGCCAATATATCTAATGAACATAACAAATCCATGGCAAAAGCAGAAAAACTAGAATTTCAGACAGAAGTCAGTCAACTCTTAAAATTAATGATTAACTCAGTTTATTCTGAGAAGGAAGTTTTTGTTCGTGAGTTAGTATCAAATGCTTCAGATGCTTGCGATAAGCTTAGATATCTGGCGACGACTAAAGAAAAACTTTTACAATCTGATCCTGATCTAAAGATTAAGATAGAAATTAATAAGAAAGATAACCTGGTAACCATTGTCGATAATGGTATTGGAATGAATAAAAAAGATCTTGTCAGTAATCTTGGAACAATAGCAAGATCTGGAACTGCACAATTTATTAAAGAAGCTACTGAAACTAAAGATTTGTCTTTAATAGGTCAATTTGGAGTTGGTTTCTATTCTGCTTTTATGGTTGCATCTGATTTAAAAGTAGTAACTCGAAAAGCTGGTGAGAGTAAATTATGGATATGGAAATCAGATGGTGAAAGTAATTTTACAATTGAGGAATCAGATGATCTTGATCAATTAAACTCTAACAGAGGTACAAAGATTATTCTTACTATTACAAAAGAAAACAAAGAATTTTTAGATAAAATAAGAATTGAAGAAATTATTCGTAAGTATTCTGATCACATAAGTATTCCGATCTTTGTTCAAAATTCTGGAGATAAAGAAGAAGAAAAGCCTGAAGCAATTAACTCTGCATTAGCTTTATGGACTCGTCCTAAAAATAAAATCACAAAAGATCAATATAAGGAATTCTATAATCATGTCGGTCAAATGTTTGATGATCCATGGATGACATCTCATTATAAAGCTGAGGGTCAGATTGAGTATACGGTATTAAATTTTATCCCAAGTACGAAACCATTTGATCTGTATGACCCCGCAAGAGAAAATAGATTAAAGCTATATGTTAAGAAAGTTTTCATTACTGATAATTGCCCCGAGCTCATTCCACCTTATTTAAGATTCTTAAGAGGCGTTATAGACTCTGAGGACTTACCATTAAACATTAGCCGTGAAATGCTTCAGAATAATCCAGTTGTTAAAAAAATTCGTAATGCATTAGTCAAAAGAACCATTAATGATTTAAAGAAAAAGTTGGCCGCAGACCGTGCATCTTTTGAGCAATTTTGGGTTAATTTTGGGCCAGTCATTAAAGAGGGAATTTATGAAGATTTTGAAAAAAAAGATAATCTACTTGAAATTGCTTTATTCAAAAATTCAAATTCAACAAAATTGATTACTCTTGATGAATACATCGAGACCATGGACAAAAAGCAAATGGATATTTATTTCATAACTGGAGATAGTTATGACAATATTATTAATAATCCCAGTCTTGAAGGCTATAAATCACGAGGGATTAATGTTCTTATTTTAGATGATCCAGTAGATAGTTTTTGGACGTCATCAACACCAAGCTTTAATGAGAAAAATATCAAATCAATTACGAAAGGAATTGATGATTTAGATAATCTTGGAAAAAAGAAGAAAGATGAGAAAGAAAAGAAAGAAGATAAATCTATTGAACCATTGATAGTATTATTAAAAGAAAAATTAAAAGATAAAGTAAAAGATGTGAGAACATCTTCAAGATTGACTGAAAGTCCAGTATGTTTAGTTGCCGATGAAAGCTCTATGGATCCTCAACTTGAAAAGATTTTGCAGCAACATAATCAATTACAGCAAGGTATTTCACTTAAAATTCTTGAGTTGAACCCAGACCACAAGCTAATTAAAAAATTAGCCAAAATGTCAAAAGATAAATCTTCAATAGGAGATATTGAAAACATAGCTATCTTGCTTTATGAGCAATCAATGATTTTAGATGGAGAGAAACCATCTGACCCTGTAAATTTTTCAAAGAAACTTATAGATACGATTTCAGCTTCGATAAATTGAGACTAAGCTGTTTCCGCAAGATTTTTTAAAACGTATTGTAGTATTCCACCTGTTTGAAGATATTCAACTTCATTAACGGTCTTAATTAAACAATTAACTTTTGTCTCAAATATTTTGCCTGATGAGTATTTAATTGTCATTGGCAATATCATGTTTGGAGTTATTTCGTTATCTAGGCCAGCTATAGAGATTATTTCTGAACCAGTTAACTTGAGAGATTTACGATTTTGTCCTTTGTAGAATTGAAGAGGTAAAACTCCCATTCCTACAAGATTTGATCTATGAATACGCTCATAAGACTCAGCTACAACTGCTTTAACGCCAAGTAAATTTGTTCCTTTTGCAGCCCAATCCCTAGATGAACCCATGCCATAATCTTTTCCAGAAAATATGATCAGTGGTTTATTATCTTTTTTGTATTTTATTGCTGCATCAAAAATTGACATCTGTTTTTTAGTAGGATAGTGCCTCGTATACCCTCCTTCAATGCCATCAAGCATTTCATTTTTGATTCTAATATTTGAAAAGGTACCTCTCATCATTACTTCATGATTACCTCTTCTAGCGCCAAAGGAATTAAAATCATGAATTTTAACTGATTTACTTTTTAAATAATCTCCCGCTGGCCCATCTGTTTTAATTGATCCAGCAGGACTAATATGATCTGTTGTAACAGAGTCACCAAATATTCCTAAAACTCTTGCTTCTAAAATATTACTTATATTTCCTCGACTGAAATTCATATCTTCAAAGTATGGTGGATGTTTAACATAAGTAGATTTCTTATCCCATTGGTATGTTAATCCAGTAGTAGATTTTACTTTTTTCCACTTTGCGTCTCCAACAAAAACGTTTTTATATCTTGAGCTGTATAATTTTGAATCTATTGTTTTTGCAATCATTGATTTTATTTCTTTAGAACTTGGCCAGATATCTTTTAGAAATATCTTTTTACCATTTTTGTCTAATCCAATAGGGTCTTTAGTAATATTAATCTTTGTACTGCCAGCTAAAGCATAAGCTACAACTAGTGGTGGAGAGGCTAAATAGTTTGCTTTTACATGAGGATTTATTCTTCCTTCAAAATTTCTATTTCCTGATAATACCCCACTTACAATAAGATTATTTTTTGTGATTGTATCAGCTATGTCTGTATTGATTGGTCCAGAGTTACCAATACAGGTAGTGCATCCAAACCCAACCAACTGAAAGCCCAAATGATCTAAATACTTTTGGGTTCCAGATTTTATCAAATAATCAGTTACAACCTTTGATCCAGGAGCTAATGATGTTTTTACCCATGGTTTTGTTCTAAGGCCAAGGTCATATGCTTTTTTTGCAAGTATTCCCGCGCCAAGCATTACACTCGGGTTTGAGGTATTGGTACAGCTTGTAATAGCCGCTATTGCAACATGTCCATGATCAATAGAATAATTTTTACCCTTTACCCTACTTAAAGAGTCAGTTTTTTTTATATTAAAATCTTTTTTTAGACTTTCCATGAAAGACCTTGCAACTTTGGGAAGTTCAATTTTATCTTGAGGCCTTTTTGGTCCTGATAAACATGGGACTATTGTTGATAAATTTAATTTAATATTAGTTGTGTAAACAATATTTCTTTTCTTAGAATACGTTTCCCACATATCTTGTTCTTTTGCATATTTTTTAGTTAATGCAATTTCATCTTTCGGTCTTCCAGTTGACTCTAAAAATTTAATTGTTTCATTATCAATTGGGAAAATGCCACAGGTTGCACCATACTCAGGTGCCATATTTGCAATTGTTGCGCGATCAGCGACCGATAAATCTTTAAGTCCACTTCCAAAAAATTCTACAAATTTTCCCACAACACCTTTTTTTCTTAAAATTTCTGTAATTGTTAAAACAAGGTCTGTAGCAGTTGTTCCTTCTTTTGGTTTTCCAACTATTTCAAATCCTACAACTTCAGGAACTACCATAGATATAGGTTGACCAAGCATAGCTGCTTCAGCTTCTATTCCACCAACTCCCCAACCTAAAACAGACAATCCATTTATCATTGTAGTGTGACTATCAGTACCTACAACTGTATCTGGGAAAGCTATATTAGTTTTTTTTCCATTAATGATTTTTGTTTCAGACCAAACAGTTTTTGCTAAATTCTCTAAATTAACTTGATGACATATGCCTGTTCCTGGAGGAACAACTCGAAAGTTATCAAACGATTTTTGTCCCCATCTTAAAAATTCGTATCGCTCAATATTTCTTTTATATTCTAAATCAACATTTGCCTTATAAGAATTTGCAGTTCCAAACTTATCAACCATTACTGAATGGTCAATTACCAAATCGACTGGAGTAAGAGGATTAATTTTCTTTGGATCACTTTTTAATTTCTTCATTGCCGCTCTCATTGCAGCAAGATCAACAACAGCAGGCACACCTGTAAAATCTTGCATAAGAACTCTCGCGGGACGAAAATTAATTTCAAGATTAATTTTTTTATTTTTCTTCCATTTACTAAACTCTTTAATATCTTTCGATGTAACCGTTATTCCATCTTCATTTCTTATTAGGTTTTCTAGAAGAATTTTGATTGAGAAAGGAAGAGACGAAATATTTTTTAAACCGTGCTTTTCAGCTAGTCGGAGACTATTGAATATGTATCGTTTTTTCCCAATTTTTAGGGTTTTTTTTGTTTTATAACTATCCTGCATAGAGTCTTTACTCGCTGTATTAATAAGACTAATTTGGGTTTCAATCAATTAAAAAAAAGACTAAAAAATGGACTATCTGCTTGCTGAAAATCTGTCTTGCATAAGGGGATCCAACACAGTTTTTAAGAACCTATCTTTTAAAGTGAGTAGAGGTCAAATACTTCATATTACTGGTGCAAATGGTTCTGGTAAGACAAGTTTGCTTAGAATGATAGCTGGTTTTATTTATCCATCGGAAGGTAAAATTATTCCTGAAAAAAATTATACTCATAAAGATGTTCACTTTGTGGGACAAAAATATGCATTAAAAAAAAATTTATCCGTAGAAAAAAATTTATCACTATGGTCTTATCTTTATCAAAAAAAAATTAATACTGATCAAATTTTATCTGATCTTGATTTAACTCAATATAAAGATAATGATGTTGAAGTATTGTCTGACGGACAAAAGAGGAGATTGTCCATTGCAAGACTTTTCATTCACTCAGCACCAATCTGGTTATTAGATGAGGTCCATGTTCATTTAGATTCAGAGTGGCAGGTAAAATTAAATCATTACATTTATAATTATATAAATGAAGGTGGCATAGTTTTAATTTCTTCAAATACTAAAATCGAATTAAATTCAAACATCGATATAAATTTAACTAATTATAATGTTTAAAAATTTATTATTAAGAGATCTTAGACTTGCTTACTATTCAAGTTCAAATTTTATATACATAGGTTCTTTTTTTATATTAGTTACCATTTTAATACCTTTCGTAATTAATACTGAAACTGAAGGTCTTAAGTCAGTGTTTCAAGGACTTATATGGGTAGGTTTAGCTTTAGCACTTCTTTTAGCTCTTGATAGAATCTTTAGTTCTGATTTTGATGATGGAAATTTAGATATTATATTAAGAATGAAAGTTTCTTATGAAAAAATTTATTTATCTAAATTGTTATCAGTATGGATCACATATTGTTTGCCAATAGTAATCATTGTTCCTCTTATTTCTACAGCATTCAATTTAACTATTAATGAAACTATATTTGTTACGATTAATCTCTTTTGCGGATCTTTTGGAATGGCAGCAACCGCAATTGGGATTAATGCACTTCTAATGGGTCTAAAGAGAATGATTTATCTTAAGAGTATTATCGTTATCCCTTTATACATCCCTTTTATGATTTTTGGTGTTGAGCAAGGATCTTGGCCTGTTTTATCTGCCTTATCTATGATAGCTGTTGTTGTTGCTTCATTTGCAACGAGCTATGGTCTGCGTCTTTATGGAGAATAGATTTTTTCACAATAATAAATATATATTTAAATATGATCTCTAAAATCAGGCCTGCAATTATTGAAAAAGCTGATGGATATATTCCCCTATTATTGTCTTTTACAATTATAACTTTTTTTGTGGGATTATATTTCTCACTTATAGAATCTCCTGCAGACTACATTCAAGGAGATTCAATGCGAATTATGTACATTCATGTACCATCAGCGTGGTTTTCACTTATGATTTATACGTTAATAGCTTTATCATCAGTGTTCTGGTTTATACTTAGAAACCCTTTACTGAGTTTAGCTGGTAGATCACTTGCGCCAATAGGTGCTATGTTTACCTTCTTAGCACTTATCACTGGAAGTATATGGGGCAAGCCTACATGGGGAACATGGTGGGCTTGGGATGCTAGACTTACTTCTATGTTAATTTTATTTTTTCTTTATCTTGCTTATATTTTGTTGTGGCATTCAATTTCAAATAAAGATAACGCTTCTAAGATAGCGGCAGCATTGGGAATAATTGGTTTTATAAATATTCCAATTATAAAGTTTTCAGTTGATTGGTGGAATACTTTGCATCAGCCAGCTACTATTTCTAAACTATCAACTCCTAGTATTGATGTAAGTATGTTGATACCTCTTCTAATTATGACTCTTGCTTTTGGATTATTCTTGGTATCTCTCTTCATAATAAGAATAAGAATATTGAGTCTTGAACTAAGAATAAATAGAAAGATGATCTATTAATTATGAGTGAATATTTTTTTTATATATTAGTTTCTTATACAATCACATTCTCAATTTTATTTTTATTTCTTATAATTAATTTTCAGAAGTTATCTAAAATGAAAAAAGAACAACACAAAATTTTAAAAAATGAGAGAGCCGGTTAAACAAAGAATTATAAAACTATTGATCGGAGCATCTATCATCTTTGTTGCGGTGTTGATAATTATTTTTAATTTAAGAGATAATTTAATCTATTTTTATAGTCCAACTGATTTAGTTGAAATAAATTTAAATAATAATCAGGAAATCAGAGTTGGGGGGCTTGTTGCAGATAACAGTCTCAAGTATGAAGAGAACAGTTCAATTTATCGATTTGTTATCACAGATGAGAAGAATATAATTAACGTTGAATATCGAGGAATACTGCCAAATTTATTTGCAGAAAATAAGGGTGTTGTAGTTGAGGGGATCTACTCTGGCGCAAATAATATTATTGCGAACAAGGTTTTAGCAAAGCATGATGAAAATTATATGCCTCCCGAAGTAATAGATGCACTACAAAAAGAAGGAAAGTGGCAAGGCGAGTGAGTGAACTTTTAAGTTATTTAGGCATAGTGTCTCTTTGTATTTGTTTACTTGTATCCTTAGCACAAATAAAGATCTTTTATCTCAAAAGTAACGTAAACTATATTAACTATTTTAATCTATCATTAATACAGTTTGTAAGCTGTCTACTTTCTTTTTTAATACTTATATATATTTTTATAACTTCAGATTTTAATTTTTCACTAGTTTATCAAAATTCTCATACTGAAAAGCCAATGATCTATAAGCTTTCTGGTTCTTGGGGTAATCATGAAGGAAGTCTTTTAATGTGGATTTTAATATTAACTATTTTTAATTTTATGTTTGCATTAATGTCAAAAGTAAACATTCGGTTGACAGAAACCACTGTTGGAGTTCAAAGCTTTTTAATTTTGGGCTTTTTACTTTTTTTACTTTTTACATCTAATCCTTTTTCTTTATTGAGTGAGTCACCAAATGAAGGATTGGGTTTGAATCCAATTCTTCAGGATCCATTTTTAGCAATTCATCCTCCTATTTTATATTTAGGATATGTTGGTTTTTCATTAATATTTAGCTTAGCAATTGCAGGATTATTATTAAATAATATTGATAAGAACTGGGCATCAATTGCAAAAAAATGGACATTATCTGCTTGGGTACTTTTAACAGCTGGAATAGGACTTGGATCGTACTGGGCATATAATGAATTAGGATGGGGCGGCTATTGGTTTTGGGATCCAGTAGAAAATGCATCTCTCATGCCATGGTTGGCTGGAACGGCATTAATACATTGCGTTTCAATTCTAGAAAAAAGAAATACCTTACAGTCTTGGACAGTATTATTATCAATTTTAACATTTGCACTTAGTTTGATTGGAACTTTTTTAGTTCGATCAGGAATTTTAAATTCAGTCCATGCTTTTGCATCGGATCCCTCAAGAGGTCTTTTCATTTTAGCATTTTTATTGATTGTTCTTATTGCCTCTTTATTTATTTTTGCCAGAAAAGGACCTTTTCTTGATAAAGAAATTAAGTATCACTTACTAAGTAGAGAAACAGGTATTTTAGTTAATAACTGGCTCTTTTTAACTGTTCTCTTTATTGTTTTCCTGGGAACTGTTTATCCAATATTCACTGATATTGTTCTGAATGAAAATATTACTGTGGGGCCTAAATATTATATTTTTTCTATAACACCAATTATATTTTTATTTATTTTTGCAATGATAATTACCCCATTCTTAAATTGGAGCACAAATAATTATAAAATATTAATACAAAAAATATATAAGCCTACTTTATTAAGTGTAATGTTAATTTTTTCAATAAGTTTATATTTTGATAAGTTATCTATTACAGAAATATCATTATTAATATTAAGTTCAATTTTAATAATGGCGAATTTGAATTCAAACATTCTGTTTAAAAATAATTCATTCTACTTAACTAGTAATATTGGAAGAGCACTTACACATGCCGGATTTGCATTGTTAATCATCTCAATAATTGCTAATGCTAGTTATGCTAAAGAGAAAATTACCCAAGCTAAAGTAGACGATAAAATTATTGTTGGAAATTATGATTTTATATTCTCAAGTATTTCACAAGAAAAAGAAAAAAATTATCATAAAATTATAGCTAACTTCGAAATGCAGCAGCATAGTGGCACTTTAAAAAAACTGAGTCCTGAAATTAGGTTTTATAACAACCCACCAACTATAACGTCTGAAACAAGTATTGCGAGAATGCTTTTTAGAGATATTTATATCGTCATGAATGTTCCAGAAAATCAGGAGTTTATTAATGTTAGAATTCACATTAAACCATTTATGAATTTCATATGGGTCAGTATCTTAATGATGATGATTGGTGGTTTATTTTCAATTTCTTATCGGATAAAAAATTCATGATAAGAAAAACATTATTTTATTCTCCATTACTAATAATAATTCTATTAGGTATTTTATTTTATTATTCACTAAATAGTGAAACAAAAAGTAATTCTCCTTTAATTGGCAAACAAATTCCTGAATTTAGTATTGAAAGACTCTTGAACGATAATGATCAATTTTCAAGTAAAGATTTAATAAGTAGTGAAACTATTAATTTTATAAATGTATGGGCATCATGGTGCATACCATGCAGAGCAGAACACAATGTTCTAGAGCTTTTGTCTAAAATTGATAATGTAGATTTATATGGCATTAACCATAAAGACACTAAAAAGAACGCGACCAACTTTATAAATACTCTTGGCAATCCCTTTAGAGAAATTGGATTTGATTCAGATGGCAGAACATCAATAGAATGGGGAGTTTTTGGTGTACCTGAGACTTTTATCGTTCATAGAGGCAAAATCATATACAAACATATTGGCCCTATTCATATATCAGAGTTGGAAGACACAATAATTCCAATCATAAAGGACCTAAATTGAAATCATCTCAATATATTTTTCATATACTGATTGCTTATTCACTTTTGTTATCAAGTGTATATGCCTTAAATGTAGATCAAGAGGAAAGAGCAAATAATTTATTTAAAGAAACAAGGTGCCTTGTTTGTGAAGGTCAAAATATTTATGAGTCTAACTCAGACTCTGCTGAAGATATGAAAAAATTAATATCAGAGATGATCATTGATGGTAACAGTGATAATGAGATTAAATCTTTTTTAGTAAGTAGGTATGGTGACTGGATAATAATGACTCCACCAATTAATCAATCAACATATTTCTTATGGTTTAGTCCAATTATTATTTTACTTATTGGAATTATATTTATTTTGAGAAAATTTAAAAAAAATGGATAATCTTGATAAATTATTTTGTGTTCAGTGTGGTTCGCAGTCACTAATACTAAAAAAACCTGATGGAGATACTCACGTAAGAACAGTATGTCAGAATTGTAATCATATTATATATCAAAATCCAAAAATAGTTACAGGCTCAGTGTGTTCTTATAAAGATAAAATTCTTTTATGCAAAAGAGCTATCGATCCACAAAAAGGATTATGGACACTCCCTGCTGGTTATCTAGAGATTAATGAAAGTATTGAGGAAGGCGCAGTAAGAGAGGCTTATGAAGAGGCTTTTGCAAAAATACAAATTGTAAGATTATTAGCAACTTATTCACTTAAACACATCAGTCAAATACAAGTTATTTATGAAGCAAAATTGCTTAATGAAGATATAAAGGCAGGTATAGAATCTTTAGAAGTAGGCCTCTTTGGTTGGGATGAAATTCCCTGGGACCAATTGGCATTTGAAAGTGTTAGATGGGCATTGAGAAATTTTAAAGAAAGACAAAATTCGAACACTTTCGTTGTATTTAATAATCCCAATTAATTTTTTATAGGAGTAATATGAAATCATTAACGTTAAATAGTTTAATTATTGTTTTATTCTTTGCTAGTTATGTATTTGCTGGTGGCTTTGAGGAAGATCCTGGGCCAGAAGAACTAGTTAGTGAAAGCAATAATTCAACCAGCAATACCGACTCTCTATCCATTGAGTCAGAAACATCATTAGAGGAAGAAGAAGTATTAGAGACCGTTACAGCATCTTTTACTGATTCTGAGGGAAATATTGTATCTTGGTCTGAAGGCTTAGTAACTACTGGTGGAGATGATAAAAAATATGTAGTATGGGGAAACTAAACGTTTCTTATTACTCATGAACATCAAAATAGTTGCTGCTTTATTATTTTTATTTCTATCTTTTAGTTCATACTTAAAAGCTGATGGCTTTTATTCTTATTCAATTGGTCAATTCGATGTAAATGATACGTTTGACTCTCTTGAAGCCCGTGTTGAATATTTATCAAATAATAACTTTAACGAGAAATATGAACTTAAGCCCTTTTTAGGATTTATGGTTAATACAGATAGCGGTAAATATTTTTATCTTGGATTGAGAAAAGACTACTCTTTATCAAATAAGTGGAATCTTACCCCAAGTTTTGCAACAGGGTACTATGATCAAGGTTCGAGTAAAGACCTTGGTAATAATCTAGAATTTCGAAGTCAACTAGAACTTTCTTATAATCTAGAAAAAAATAAAAGGGTTGGAATTAGCTTAAATCATATTTCAAATGCAAGTTTAGCTGATGAAAATCCTGGAACAGAAAGTATTGTTATTTCGTTTATCAATCCTTTTTGATCTTTAAGACAAGATTAAATATCACAAATTGAAATGAAGATAGTTGATTTTAAAACATACGTCGTCGGAAACCCCCCTCCATCTTTTGGAGGTAAGTACTGGATATTTTTAAAATTAACTACAGATTCTGGTGTCTTTGGCTTTGGAGAAGCCTATGGAATTCCATTTCATCCAAAAGTAGCAAGACAAATGATCGAAGATGTATGTGAAAGATACATATTAAATGAAAACCCTTTTAATATTGAAAAAATTTGGCGTAGGGTTTTTTCAAGTGGCTATTCACAAAGACCTGATATTTCTCTTGGAGGGGTTTTAAGTGCAATTGAAATCGCACTTTGGGATATAAATGGTAAAGAGCTGAACAAACCTATTTATGAACTTTTAGGTGGCAAGCACACTGAAAAGTTAAGAACATATACATATATTTATCCGGAACCAAATGATGCAAGTAATGTTTATACTAATGCCATCCTAGCTGGAGAAAGAGCAACAGAGTATTTAAAGCAAGGTTTTGATGCAGTAAAATTTGATCCAGTTGGACTATATAAGATTAATGATCCACGAGTATTGACTGCAAAAGAAATTTCATTTGTAGCTGATTTTGTTAAAACAATTCGAGAAGCTGTGGGAGATCAATGTGACTTACTTATTGGAACTCATGGTCAAATGACACCCGAAAGCGCTATAAGATTATCAACTAAAATTGAAAAGTATGATCCTTTTTGGTTAGAGGAGCCAGTTCCACCAAATAATTCAGACGCAATGGCAAAAGTTGCAAAACATATTAATTTTCCAGTTGCAGCAGGTGAAAGACTTACTACTAAATATGAATTTAATGAAATCATTAACAAGCAAGCGGCATCAATACTTCAATTGAATATGGGAAGAGTAGGAGGAATTTTAGAAGGAAAAAAAATTGCATCAATGGCAGAAGCAAATCATTTATCCATAGCTCCTCATATGTACTGTGGTCCTATAGTAGCCGCTGCAAATATTCAAGTTGCAGCATCAATATCCAATTTTCTTATTCTTGAGGGAATCAAAGATTGGAAGGGGTTTGACTGTAAAATTATGAAGAAATATTTTAAATGGGAAGCAGGAAGTGTCTTATTAAATGAAGCGCCTGGACTTGGTGTCGAAATAGATGAGGATATGATCGAGAGTTTTCCTTATGAAGGTGATAGTCTTCATTTAGAAATGAGCGAATAATTGAGTTGCAAATTTTTCTGCATTAAATAATTCTAAGTCGTCTAGTGCCTCTCCATTTCCTAATGCATAAATTGGGATATCAAACTTATTTGCTATAGAAATAAGAGTTCCTCCACTTGCGCTTCCATCATATTTAGTCATAACAATGCCAGTAATTTTTGAATATTTATTGAATTCCTCAATTTGTTTTATAGCATTCTGACCAGTTGTGGCATCTAGAACAATAATCGTTTCATTTGGATATTCTTCATTTAATTTCTTCAGTGTTCTATCAATCTTACCTAATTGATCCATGAGATCACTTTTATTTTGTAGTCTTCCCGCTGTATCAATTAATAGAATATTATTTGAATTATTTTCTGCAACTTCGATTGATTTGTAGGCAATACTTGCTGGATCAGAATTTTTCTCACCTTCAAGAATCTGAATATTTAATCTGTCTGCCCAAACACCGAGTTGTTCTGTTGCAGCAGCTCTGAATGTATCTCCGGCGACTAGAAGGATAGAATTATCATTATTTTTAAATTTTTTTGCAAATTTTGCGATGGTTGTTGTTTTTCCAGTCCCATTTACACCAATAAATAAAATAACTTTTATCTTTTCAGAAAATTTAAATTCATAGTTAGCTTCTGCATTTTTTAAAATTTTTGAAATTATTTCAATTACTCTATTTTGAATATCTCCTATTGATACTTGTTCTGAAAATCTTGATGATTTTAATTCATTTATAATTTTCTCAGATGTTTCAATATCAATATCTGCTTGAATAAGAGTATCTTCAAATAGAATCAAACTTTCATTGTCAACTTTTTGTGAAGCAAATACTCTAGAAATAGTTTCTTGTAAATTTTTAAACAATAACTTTACCTGTAAGTCCGTAATCGTTATGTCCAGTAACAATCATATTGAGTAATTCGCCATTCTTGAAATTATCTGGAATTGATATTTTAGCAAAATTATCTGTCCTTCCTCTATTTTTACTTTCAACAATAACTGATACTTTTTGATCTTTTACTTTTTTATAATAATTTGTGATTTGTTTTTTTGCTAGTTGACGTAACACCTCAGCTCTTTTTTTTATTATATCGCCTTTAACTTGTGGCATCCTTGCTGCTGGCGTTCCTTTTCTCGGAGAAAAAGGAAATACATGTAAAAAAGTGATATTACATTCTTTAATAAGATTGATAGTGTTCTGAAACATTTCTTCTGTTTCTGTGGGAAAACCTGCAATAAAATCAGATCCAAATACTACATCTGGTCTAAGGTCCCTTATCTTTTTGATAAGATTAATGGAGTCATCCCTGCTATGACGCCTTTTCATTCTTTTTAAGATCATGTTATCTCCTGCTTGTAAGGATAAATGAATATGAGGAAGTAATCTTGATTCATTCTCAATAACATCAAATAAATCTGGATCTATTTCTGCTACATCAAGAGAGGATAATCTTAATCTATTTAGTTCAGGCGCATCATTAAGTATTTTTTTTATCAGTTGCCCTAAAGAAATTTTATCATCAAGATCATGGCCGTAACTTGTTAAATCAACTCCTGTTAAAACTATCTCTTTATAATTTTTATTGATCAAATTTCTTATTTGCTCGATAATTATTGAGTATTCAACACTTCGTGAATTTCCTCTTCCAAAGGGGATGATACAAAATGTACATCTATGATCACATCCATTTTGTATTTGAACGAAAGCTCTTATTTTATCTTTTACACTATCAATAACAGGCGATTGTGCTTTTTTATCCTCTAAGATATCTGAAACTGCAACAATCTTTTTATTTTCTAAATTCTCAGATAATTCTTTATATATTTTATTATCTAGTTTTTCTCGATTACCTATTAGAGTGCTAATTTCTTCAATTTCATTAAACTCTTCTTTATGTATTTGAGCAGCGCAGCCTGTTAATACAATTTTATTTTTAGGATCTTCTTTCTTAAGTTTACGTATTGTACCTTTTAAATCTCTGACAGTTTTATTAGTAACAGCACAACTATTTATAAATGTCGTATTTTCAATTTTATTTTTATCAGCAAATTTTCTAATTACTTCAGACTCATAAAAATTTAATCTACATCCAAATGTTTTAATTTTATAACTCAAAGCTTCCCTCAAAACTTATTTCTGTTTCACCTGACATGATAATATTACTATCTAACTTATAATGTATATCTAAAGTACCACCAGGCAATGATACCTTTAATTGATTTTGTAGATTAAGACCTCTTATAGCTGCAACAGCAGTTGCACAAGCACCCGTTCCGCATGCTAGAGTGTATCCTGCTCCTCTCTCCCAAACATTTAAGTTTATTTCATTTTTTGAAACAACATTGGCTATACTCACGTTTATTTTTTCAGGAAATAAATCATGATTTTCAATTTCAGGGCCAAATTTTAAAATATCGAATTTATCAATATTATTTACGAAAAAAACTATATGCGGGTTACCAACGTTAACAAAAAATGGACTATCTAGAGACACACCTCCAACAGTAAATACAATGTGTTTTTCACTCGGGTCTTTCTTCAAAGGAATTTCCTCCCAATCAAACTTTGGTTTTCCCATATCAATACTTATTACATCATCTGAAACTCTGTGGCAGTTAAGAGATCTTTCTTTAGTCTTGATCGTGATTTCATTAACATTTTTTTCTTTCATGAGTAAGTTTGCTACACATCTTGAGCCATTTCCACAGGCCATGACCTCTTCCCCACTAGAATTATAAAATTCTATTAACTCACCATCATAATCTGTTAACGCCTTAATCAATATAATCTGATCACATCCTATGCCAGTATTTCGATCAGCAATTTTAACAATTTCATCTTTTGTAAAGCTATAATCATCTGATCTTTGATCAAAAATTACAAAATCATTGCCTAATCCATGCATTTTTGTGAATTTAAGTATTGTCATGATTATTGTTATAATGAGAGGCTGCTAAATATACCAGAAATATTGAAACCTAATATCACCTTGACATATCTATCACTTTTGATTAATTAACAGCTGTTTTCCGCAGAATTATTATTTTGCGGTGCCTAATATAGGTGTCGACATCAGTCAGCGAGTTTCGCCCACTGATGCAATAGCTGCTGGAAAATAGAAAGTATTATGTTTGAAAATTTGGTAAATAGATTTGAGTCAGTTTTTTCGAATCTAAAAAAAACAGGAACGATAAACGAAGAATCTCTTGATTTAGCAATGAGAGATATTAGGAGAGCTTTGCTTGAAGCCGATGTTTCTTTGCCCGTAGTAAAAAGCTTTATTGCTAACATAAAGGAAAAATCTCTTGGACAGGATGTAATCCAATCGATCACACCTTCCCAGATGATAATTAAAATTGTCAATGATGAATTGATAGAAACATTGGGTTCTAATACTGTAGACCTAAATATAAATAATTCAGATGTTAATAATTATTTATTTATTGGTCTTCAGGGTTCAGGAAAAACAACATCTGTAGGTAAAATTGCCAATCATATAAAAGAAAAATTTTCAAAAAAAATCTTATTAGTTTCTTTAGATGTCCAAAGGCCAGCGGCTTATGAACAACTTGAAACTTTAGGTAATAAAATTGATATTCCAATCTTAGAAAAAGTTGAAAAAGAAACTCCAATTGAAATTATTAAGAGATCTAGAGATTATGTATCTAAAAATAATATTGAATTTGTTTTATATGATACTGCTGGCCGCATAAACATTGATAACGAACTTCTTGAAGAGTTAAATTTAATTGAAAGTGAAATTGTACCAAATGAAACTATTTTAGTTTTAGACAGTTTAACAGGTCAGGAAGCTATGAAAGTTGCCACTGATTTTGCAACTACTGTAAAGGTAACAGGATCAATGCTTACAAGAATAGATGGTGACTCACGAGGTGGCTCTGCATTAAGTATGAAAGTCGCCACTGGATGTCCTATAAAATTTATGGGTGTAGGTGAACAGATTGTTGATTTAGAAGTTTTCCATCCTGAAAGAATTGCAAATCGTATTTTGGGAATGGGAGATATTGTATCTCTTGTTGAAAAAGCATCAGAAACTATTGACCATGAAAAAGCAGAAGAAATCGCAAATAAAATTCAAAAAGGTGAATTTGATCTTAATGATTTACTATCTCAAATTTCTCAGATGAAGAAAATGGGTGGGCTATCAAGCATAATGAAATTTATTCCTGGTTTAAAAAACCTAGGGGATATTCAAAACAATGCCAACATGAATGAAGATTCAATCAAACGTCAAGAGGCAATCATTTTATCAATGACTCCATATGAAAGAACAAAACCTAAAATAATTAATGGGTCTAGAAAGAAAAGAATTGCCAAGGGATCTGGAACTGTAGTTTCAGATATTAATAAAGTTTTAAAGCAGCATAGAAAAATGGCAGATATGATGAAAAAGCTTTCAAAAAAAGGATTACAGAATATTAACCCAATGGATATTGGCAACCAACTGGGAAACGGCATAAACAAAAATTTTTTAAAATAAATTAACAAACAAGGAGCATAAAAATGGCATTAAAAATAAGACTATCAAGAGCAGGGTCTAAAAAAAGACCTGTATACAGAGTTGTAGTTGCAGACTCTAGATTTCCTAGAGACGGTAGATTCATTGAAAAAGTTGGACTTTATAATCCACTTCTTAAGAAAGATGATCCGAATCGTGTTCAACTAGACTTTGACAAAATCAAGTCATGGATTGATAAGGGTGCAAAACCAACTGACAAGCTTGCAAGATGGTTGGGTGAAGCAAATATTATTCCAATGCCAGCTCAAAAAGATAATCCAAAAAAAGCATTGCCTAAGAAAAAAGCTCAAGAAAGGTTAGCTGCAGAAAAAGAAGCAGCAGAAGCTCCAGCAGCAGAGGAAGCTCCAGCAGCAGAAGAAGCTCCAGCAGCAGAAGAAGCTCCAGCAGCAGAAGAAGCTCCAGCAGCAGAAGAAGCTCCAGCAGCAGAAGAAGCTCCTGCAGAGGAAGATGGAGATAAAAAAGAATAATTTTATT
>JAQWTH010000029.1 GCA_029242795.1 Candidatus Pelagibacterales bacterium
AGATAATTTTTCTGCAGCTTTTTGAATTTTTAGCCCATGCTCATCAGTTCCAGTTAAAAACCTTGTTTCATCACCACTTAAACGACTAAATCTAGCAAGGAAATCTACTGCTATGGATGTATATGCGTGCCCAATATGAGGAACATCATTTACATAGTAAATTGGAGTAGTAAAGTATCTTTTAATTTGGCTCATTATTGTTTAAGACGATTAAAGTAATGTATCAATATATGTTCAAATGATAAATTAAAAGTAATATATCTCTCCTTTAATGTTTTTAATTCATTAGTCATTGAAATAAATCTATCTATCTTGTTGTAATTTAAACTTTTAATACTATTTTTGATGAATAATATTTTTTTTAAAATCAAATAATCAAAAAAAGATATTATCAAAGCTTTATCTCCTCCTTTATTATTAAGAAAACTAATATAATGATAGGCAGTATTAGATTTAATATTATTCTTGTCCTCATATATTTTTTGTAAATGATCATCGATATCTCTAAAATCATTGTTGATATAACTTTTAGAAATATCTAGAGATCCACGCGTCAGTTCGTATAGGTAAGAGTGATCTGTTGTTTTAAGGTCGTCTATTTCATTAAGAACTGATAAAAAATCACTTTTTTTAAAGTTATTAAATTTAATTTGAAATGATCTAGATTTTATTGTCGATAATAATTTTTTATTATCATGTGATATCAAAATAAAATGGCAATTTAGATTAGGCTCTTCAATTATCTTTAAAAGTGAATTAATAGCATCTAATGACAAATCATCAATTGCATCAATTATGCAGACTCTTTTACTATGGGATTCATTTTTATTTTTAAAAAAACTGCTAATATGGGATATGTCATCCCTATACATTAATTGCTTCGATTGCTTTTTCTCTTCTAAATTATCTTTACAGATGAATAAAATATTGTGACTTATGAATTCTTTTATATAATTTAAATTATCTAATTTAATACAGCCAACTAAACAATAGGCAGTATTTTTTGCAATTAATGATTTACCAATGCCCTTCTGACCACTTAATATTAATGAATTTGGAAATTGTTTCTTTTTAATAAGGTTTTTTATTAAATTTAATTGAATATGATTCCCTAAAATTTTCATTAAGTTAGTCCGATAACAATTTATTTTTAATGTTTTTCCATATTATATGACTGATTTCTTCCTTATCTTTTGAAGCATCAATAATTACAAATCTTTTAGAGTCTTCTTTTGCTATTTTTAAAAAAGAAGCATTAATTTTTTTATGATATTTCATTGGCATATTTTCATAGCGTAGCTCTATATTTTTTCGACCCCGAGATCGATTAAGGCCAACATCGGGCTTTATATTTAATAAAAAAGTAATTTTTGGTTTAAGTTTTTTAGTGACAATAAGATCTAGCTTATTTATTAGTTTAATATCTAAGCCTTTTCCATAACCTTGATATACAATAGTTGAGTCAGTAAAACGGTCGCATAGAACAAATTTTTCATTTTCTAAAGCATCTAGTATTATATTTTCTAAATGATCTTTGCGAGCGGCATTAATTAGTAATAGTTCAGAAATTTCTGACCATCTATTCTTTTCACCTTTTACCAATAAATCTCTTATAATTTCAGCATTAGGTGAGCCACCAGGTTCTCTTGTTGTGACCACATCACCGTATTTAAGTAATTTTTTTTTTAGAATTTTTATTTGTGTGGTTTTTCCTGAACCTTCTCCACCTTCAAAAGTAATAAATCTTTTATTAATCACACTAGAATTATGAAAAAATTATTGAAAATAAGCTAGTAATTAAATTAATAACAAATGAAAAAAATCTTCCAATAATACCAGTTTTTTCAACTTCATTAACTGTTTCAAGATCAAAAATCACTTTTTCAGCATCACTTAAAATAACTTCTAACGTTGCAACAGCGGACCCTGCTGGAAGAGGAGCGGAAATATTTGGTAAAACCTTAATGTTTTGAATTATTTTGTCTTTATTGGCTTTAGATACTGTAACCTTCATATTCTGTGAAGGCATGACTTGAGCCATTTTTTTTGCCAATGGGATCTCAATCTCAGAGAATACTTCACCTACTTGACCAATATTAATGTTTGTAAATTCTCTAAAACCCCACGTTAAAAGCCTCGCTGATCCCTGAGATCTTTTTTTCGAAGACGAGAAACCATTAGTTACCGAAATTAATCTTCTTCCATCCTGAACAGCTGAAGCTGCTAAACCGTAACCGGAGGCTGACAAATGTCCAGTTTTTAATCCATCTGCACCCATTTCTTTATACAATAAAGGATTCCTATTATTCTGTTTAATCCCTGACCATTCAAATTCAGTTTCTGCAAAAATATGATAATAATTTTTGAAATTATTAATTAAGTATCTTGACAGTAAAGCGATGTCATGAACTGTTGAATAATTATCCTCATGGAACATTCCTGTAGAATTCGTGAAGTTGGTATTCATTAGACCAATATCTTTAGCTAAATCATTCATAATTATTGCAAATGCCTCTTCGGAACCCGCTATCTCTTCTGCAACAACAATACATGCATCATTCCCAGACTGTATTATTATGCCTCTTAACAAATCCTCTACTCTTATTTCTTTACCTACTTCAACAAACATTGATGACCCTTCTCGCTCTTTCCAGGCTCTTTCACTTACAGTAAATTTATCATCTAATTGAAGTGTTCCATTTTTAAGTTTTTCAAAAATAATAAGAACAGTCATTATTTTTGTCATTGATGCTGGATAAGTTTTAATGTCTTTATTCTTTTCAAAAAGAATTTGTCCAGTATCTCCGTCAATAATAATTGCAGTCTCAGCCTCTGTGTCAATAAATGAAGAATAAGAAATATTGATGTTAACAAATAAAAAGAAGAGAATTATTGGTAAAAAAAGTTTTTTCATATTTGGTTAAAGTATTAATAAGCTTAAATCTTCATAATGTTTAAATATGTCATTTTTTTGAACATTATATAACTCTTCAATATCATCAAATGGACCCAAAACAACATTATAATAAATTTTGTCCCCTTCTTTCGACACAATTATATTTATATTTAAATCATTCTTAAATCCATCTTTAAAAGATATTGCGCTCTTTTTGAATGAAAATTTTGTAATATTTAAATATATCTTACCTGTTTGAACTTCTTTTATTGTCAGGTCGTTATTTTCATAATTAGGTAAAGTTGATTCTTTATCAGCTGATTGCTCTTCAATAGTGTCAATTGTTTCTAGAGAAACAGATGAAACAGGGGCTTTATTTACCTTCTTTTCAGCATTGTATGTCTTTGCTTCTTTCAAAATAAATGTCTCATTTTGATTAATCAGATTAATTTCAACAATACCAACATCTGAGTTCATACCTAATATATTAAACACCGATGGAGATAATTCGATTGTATTGATATTTGAATATCCTCCACGATGATTAATCCTGACATTAGTAGTGTAACCATTTGATAAATTTGTAACTGAAATCATTGAAGGAAGGGCTAAAGATGCGTGAGCACCAGAGAATACATCTGGGTGATATCTTTCACCATTGGATGTTTTAGATCCAACTTCTAAATTTCTTATTTTTGATGCAACACCTATCTGATTAAATGATTCATAGTTTTTGGGATAAAACCATTTTCCGTTTATTTCATATGGTGGCTCAATAATTAACGATGAAAAGTCATCAGGATTTGAATTGCTCAATTCATCTTTTGCAATATTTGCAATATTAACTGCTGTACAATTGCAAAATAAAATAAATAGACTTAGTAAAAAAAAATTCTTCACTAGAAATATTCAATCATATCAGAGAGTGTTCCAACAGCAATACCAAAGAATAAAGAGCGATTCCATTTCATAATTGTTTTAAAATTTTCATATACTATGTATTTTCTTCCATTTTTACCCTCAGGATAAACTAAGTAAGCATCAATATTAACTTCAGGTAATTTCGATCCATCTAAACTTACAACTCCTAACTTAGACCACTCATTAAGTTTTTTGTTCACATTAATATTTCTCGCTGATGTTGTAATCAAACCCTCATCTATTGCGCTTATAGTTTTGACTTCCCTACCCCATGTTTCATTAGGATTCCATCCAGATTTATTTAAATAATTAGAAGATGAAGCAAATACGTCTGGTAATGTGTTCCATATATCTTTTTTGCCATCTTTATTAAAATCAGTGGCATAATTTAGAAAACTTGATGGCATGAATTGATTTTGACCCATTGCTCCTGCCCATGATCCCATCATATCATTTGGCTCAATATGCCCTTGATCAATAATTGTGAGTGCATTAATTATTTCGTCAGTAAAAAAATCTCTTCTTCTCAAATCATGACTGAGGGTCGCAAGAGATCTAATAACATTAAAAGACCCTGTGTACATTCCAAAATTTGTTTCAATTCCCCACAGAGCAATTATGAATCTTGGTTGAACTTTGTAAGCATTATATATTTCATTAAATAGTAATTTATGTGTTTGATATAATTTTTTACCTTTTTTAACACGAGATTTTGGTGTGGCATTATTCAAATATGTATCTAATGTAAGTGTAAATTCTGGTTGCATTCTATCTAACTCAAGAACTCGTTTATTTGGCTCTACACCACCAAGAGACTTTTGAATGGTTTCACTGGCAATACCCTTATTTATTGCCAACTCCTCAATATTTTTTATCCAAGCATCAAAAGGGATGTTTTCATTTGCTTGTGTAATTATTGGATTAAATGTAATAAATGTCAGTGTAATTAGAAAAACATACATTTTCATAAATCTGTATTTTTTGAATAAATTAGTCATGAATCAAGCAAAAGAGTTAATAGATTTAATCGGCAATACGCCAATAATTCAAGTTAAAAGACTTGATACTGGTAAATGTAATTTATTTTTAAAATTAGAAAATACCAATCCTGGATACTCAATTAAAGATCGTGTTGCTCTTAATATTATCAATAATGCTGAAAAAGAAGGTCAATTAAATAAAGACTCAACAATTATAGAGGCTTCAGCGGGTAATACAGCGTTGGGGCTAGCGTTAATAGCTCGAATTAAAGGATACAGAGCAACTGTAGTTATTCTGGATAAGATGAATGAAAACAAAATATTTCACCTAAAAGCAATAGGTGCAAATGTTATTACTACCAGGTCAGATGTTGGACCAGATCATCCAGATCACTATGTGAATGTTGCAAAAAAAATTGCAAAAGAAACACCTAATTCTTTTTATGCTAGTCAATTTACAAATATAAATAACCCAAAAGCACATGAATTAACCACTGCCCCAGAAATATTTAATCAAATGAATGGGAATGTAGATGCAATTGTATGCGGAGTTGGAACGGGTGGAACAATAAGTGGAATAGGAAAGTATTTTTCTAAACACTCTCCCAAAACAGAAATGGTATTAGCCGATCCTGAAGGGTCAATTGTTAAAGACGTAGTTGAAAAAAATGAAGTAAAAGAAGCCGATTATTCTTGGCTAGTTGAAGGAATTGGGGAAGATTTTATACCTGATACCTTAGAGCTTAAATATATTAAAAAAGCTTATTCAGTTTCTAATAAAGAAGCATTCGATACAATAAGAAACTTAGCTGCCACAGAAGGAATTTTAGGAGGATCTTCCTCTGGAACGTTAATTGCGGCAGCAATTAAGTATTGTAATGACCAAACAATTGAAAAAAATGTATTAACGTTTGTTTGTGATAATGGTGAAAAATATTTAAATACAGCGTATAATGAATCATGGCTAAGAGAAAAAAACCTAATTTAAAGAAAAAACAAAATATTGATACTATTGCAGTTCACGGTGGCATTAAGCCAGACAAGTTAACTGGTGCTGTCATGACACCTATTTATGCTACGTCAACATATGCCAATTCTTCACCTGGAGTGAACCTTGGTTATGAATATGGTAGATCTCAAAATCCTACTCGAGAAGTTTTAGAAGATGCTCTAAGTAAATTGGAAAACGGTTCAAAGGCATATGCTTTTGCTTCTGGTCTATCTGCTCAATCAGCTGTACTTGATCTACTAAAGCCTGGTGACCACATAATTGCATTTAATGACTTGTATGGAGGAACATTCAGACTTCTAAATGAAGTTAAAGTAAAGTCTTCAGGTCTTGTTGTTAGCTATATAGATTTTAATACTGAAAATATTTCGAGGCACATTACAAAGAAAACAAAACTTATTTGGATTGAAACACCTACGAACCCTCTATTAAAAGTAACTGACCTAAAAAAAATAGCAAATGTAGCAAAGAAAAATAAAATTTTAACAGTTTGTGACAATACATTTGCAACACCACATAATCAAAGACCTCTTGAATTTGGTATTGATATCGTTAATCACTCTACAACTAAATATATCAACGGCCATTCAGATGTAATTGGAGGAGCTTTAATTGTTGGCAATAATAAGTCGTTACAAAAAAAAATATCTTTTATTCAAAATTCTGTTGGCGCTGTTCCAAGTCCCTTTGATTGTTTCTTAATACTAAGAGGAATTAAGACACTTGGTATAAGAATGAAAAGACATAATGAAAACGGTTTGAAAATTGCAGGATTTTTAAAATCACATAAAAAAATTAAATCAGTAATATACCCTGGACTTCCAAGTCATGCACAACACAAAATCGCTGTTAAACAGATGAATGGTTATGGAGGGATGATCTCATTTATTCACAAAGGTTCATTAGCTGAAATTAAATCATTCATGAAAAAACTAAAAATATTTACCACTGCAGAAAGTCTTGGTGGTGTAGAAAGCTTAATCGAGTCGCCTGCTCTAATGACTCATGCTTATGTAAATGCATCAAAAGTTAATATTCCTGTTCCTGAAAATTTAGTACGAATTTCAGTTGGAATTGAAAATGTTGACGATTTAATAGAAGATTTACAAATAGCTCTAAATTAATTATTGAATACTTAAAACCGCATTACTGATTGATGACAGTCTGGAGTCTAAGTTGTCTGATCTGCTTGTAATTACTACAGGAATATTAGATCCAGTTACAAAACCTCCTGCAGTTGCATCCATAAAATTTACAAGCATCTTTACTAGAGAATTGCCGGTCTCAATGTTAGGAACTAATAAAATATTTGCATTGCCAGCTACTTGATTATCAATGCCCTTCATCTTTGCGGCATGATTAGAAATAGAATTATCAAATGCTAATGGTCCCATTATTTTGAGGCTAGGATCAATTTCCTTAAGAGCCCATTCCATTAAGTCTTTTGCATCAACTGAGCTGTCCATCTGAGGAAGTACTTCTTCTGTCGCTGACAATAGTGATATGTATGGTTCAAAATTTTTTATTCTATTTGTAAAGTTAATAACATTTTTAAGAATCATTTTTTTAGTTTGTAGGCTTGGTTTTATGTTTAATGCTCCATCTGTGATAATTAAGGGCTCTCTTCTACTCGGAATGGTCATAAACCATATATGACTTAATTTTTCACCTTTATTTCTCAAAGAGTAAGACGATTTTATATATTCACCCATTAAAATATCTGTATGCATGTGCCCTTTTACTAATAGCCCCACCTTACTTTCAGAAGCCATTTGACATGCTATTTTGCTCGACTCTTTTTCTTCTAGTGCATTTACTATTTTTACTTCATTTATTTCCCATTTAATCTGAGCACAAATTTTTTTTATTTCTTGTTCATTGCCAATTAAAATCGGCTCAATAAGATTAAGCTCAGATGAAATTTTTGCTGACAGTAATGTCACCTCATTATTGGCGTTAACTATTGCAGACTTAATTCTCTTTTTATCAATTAAATCAATATTTTGTATATTATAATTCATATTTTAATTTAATTTAATTTAGTTTATT
>JAQWTH010000005.1 GCA_029242795.1 Candidatus Pelagibacterales bacterium
TCTTCCACCTTTGTATATTCTATTTTGATTACTCATAATTATGATTTAGGTTTTTCCTCACCCATTTTGTAAGTTGCAAGTATTTCATCAGAAACAGTGTCTCTCATTACATTGAACCATCGTCTACAACCATGATCATGCGTCCATCTTTCATAATGGATGCCTTTTTTATTTGATCTAATAAAAAGATATTCTCCCCACTCTTCATCAGTAAGGGTTTCTGGATTTTCTGGCCTTGCTATATGAGCTTCTCCATGACATGAGAATTCAGTTTGATCTCTTTCACCGCAATATGGACACTTAATAACAAACATATAACTAATGAGCCACCGCTGCAGCTGCAGCTTCATCAACTAAAGCGCCACTAAAATGTCTTTCAATTGAAAATGGAGCAGCAATTTTATTTGGCTCTCCTTTCGCAACAGTTTCAGCAAATACATGTGCCGAACCAGGTGTTGCTTTAAAGCCTCCTGTACCCCATCCACAATTAATAAATAAATTTTCAATAGGAGTTTTTCCTATTATCGGACTTCTGTCGGGAGTAACGTCTACAATTCCTCCCCATTGTCGTAACATTTTTAATCGAGAAAATATTGGAAATAATTCGGTTAATGGTCCCATAATATGTTCAATCATATCAAATGAACCTCTTTGAGAATAAGAATTATAGGAATCTGAACCTGCTCCAACAACAAGCTCTCCTTTGTCAGATTGGCTCACGTATACATGTACTGTATTAGACATAATTACACAGTCTAAAATTGGTTTTATCGGCTCACTTACCAAAGCCTGCAGAGGAACAGAACTTATTGGTAATCGAAACCCAGCCATATTAGCTAGCACAGAACTGTGTCCAGCTGGAACAAGACCTACTTTTTTTGCATTAACCGATCCTTTGGTTGTCTGCAATCCAGTAACAATTCCATTGGAAACATCTATTCCAGTAACTTCACAGTTTTGAATGATATCAACTCCTAAATTCTCTGCGGCTCGAGCGTAACCCCATGCAACTGCGTCGTGTCTTGCGGTTCCAGCTCTTCGTTGAAGTATTGCTCCTAAGACTGGATATCTTCCATTCACATTCATATGAGGTATATTTTTCTTTACCTGATCCTGATTAAGTATTTCAGCATCGATTCCATTTAAGTAATTTGAATATGCTCGACGAGTAATCTCCTGCATATCATGAACTGAGTGTGCAAGGTGATATAAACCTCTCTGAGAAAACATTACATTAAAGTTAAGTTCACTAGATAGCCCTTCCCATAAGTTAACAGCGTGGTTGTAAAGTGCAGCGCTTTCATCCCATAAATAATTTGATCTAATTATTGTAGTGTTTCTTCCAGTATTGCCTCCACCAATCCATCCTTTTTCTAAAAGGGCAATGTTTTTAACTCCAAATTCTTTTGCTAAATAGTAAGCTGTACCCAATCCATGGCCACCTCCACCAACGATTATTACATCATAATCTTTTTTTAACTCTGGACTGCTCCATGCTTTTTGCCAATTTTCATGATAGGAAAAGGCATTCCGAACTAAATTAATCGCAGAGTATTTCATAATTAAAATCTTCCTACAGAAAAAGGTTTTAAATCTATATCTGTTTTATTAGCACAAATTTCTTGTGCGATAAGTTTTCCAGAGATACCGCCTAGAGACCATCCAATATGTTGATGCCCAAAGCAGTAGTAAATATAAGGATTTTTTTTTGATTGTCCAATGACCGGAAGAGAGTCTGGCACTGATGGTCTAAAGCCAACCCATTCACTTAAATGATTGTTTATGTTAGGAAAAACAGCCTCAGTGGCCCTATTTAAATAAGACACGACCTTGGAGCTTATTTCATTTGAATTACCCCCTAACTCAACCACGCCTCCTGCTCGAAGACCGTCTTGCATTGGGGTAAAATATACGCCTCTTTCTTGCCAAGCAATTGGTCTTGAGATTGAATTTTCAGGATGAGGATACATCAAATGGTAACCTCTCTCACTTGCTAATGGAATATTCTCACCAAGTTTATCAGTTAATTTTTTTGACCATACTCCAGCACATAAAACAATACGATCATAAGTATAAGTATTTTCATTTGTGTGAATATTTACTTTGCTTGTGTCTAAAATTTTAATTTCATCAATCTTTTCTTTTTTAAAATTTCCACCCTTTTCAATAAAAAGTTGCAGTAGTTTTTCACTGATTTTTTTTGGGTTTTTTGCAAAATATGATCCTTTAAATAAAGCCCCTTTGTAAAAAATATTATTTATATTTGGCTCAACATCATTAATTTCATTTTTAGAAATAATTTCTATTTTTACCCCAGTTTTCTCTCGGGTTTCAAAATCTTTTCTTGCTGAATTATAAAATAATTTATTTGACCAGACATAAAATATACTTTCACGTGAAATTAAATTTTCAATATCAGCGTCATTAAATAAATCTTCGTATCCTTCATCAACTAATGAAAGTAATGTGGTTAGTTTATTTGATGTATCTCTAACTTTTGACTGTCTGCAATTGCTTAAATATTGCATCAGCCATGGCAAGGATTGAATAAATTTTCCTCTTTTAAAAAATAAGGGACTATTTTTATTTAGTAATAAATATGGAAAAAGATAAAAAAATGATGGTGAGTTAGTTGGTATATTGGCATATTTTGCATATGTTCCTGCATTTCCAAAACTGGCTTGACTGCCTGGATCTTCTCTATCAAAAAGTGTCACATCCTGACCATATCTCTTCAGCCAATTTGCAGTAGACAGACCAACAATTCCTGCTCCAATCACTGCAACTTTCATGATGCGTCTCTATATTTTCTTGATTTCATTTCTTCAAGTCTACTCTGTGTTCTTTTAAATTTTTCTTTTAAATGAAAAGCGGAGTCGATTTCACTAATATTAACTGCACTGCTAAGTAATAAATTAATATTATTGTCATATAATACATCAATAAGGTTTATAAATCTAAGTTGCTCATTTATGCTTTCATTAGAAAAGTTTTTTATATTTTCTATAATAATTGTATCAAAAAAGCTTATCATGCTTAGATAATCTTCGGCGCCCAAGGGCAGTCCACAAATCTCATCGAAATAAAACCTAGATACTCTTTTAGCCAATCTCTTTATTACAACTTCTCTTCCTTTTACGTTTATAATTTTATTAATTACCTCACTATTCTCAGAAAGCTTAATGTACAAATCATTTATTTTATGAGATGTGGCTAAATTTATAGGAGAAAAGTAAACCTCATCATTATTTAGATTTAATTTCCTATAGTCTTTACCTGTATCAAGTTCAAAAATTTTTGATTTTTTCTTAATAAGCTCGATAAAGGGTAAAAAAAGTTCTCTTTGCAAACCATCTTTATATAAATCATCTGGAAATATATTTGTAGTTAAGACTATTTTTATTTTCCTATTAAAAAATTCAGTAAAAAGCTGACTTAGTATCATGGCATCAGCAATGTTTGTGACTTGAAATTCATCAAAAAAAATTACGTCTGCTTCTAATTGAATCATTTTTGCATAACTTGAAATCAAGTCATCTTTTGAATAGTTCTTAGCTCTTAATTCATGGAGAGAATTATGAGTTTTAATCATGAATTCATGAAAATGAATTCTCATAAACTTATTTGGTGAAATTACTTTTGAAATTAGGTCCATTAAAAGAGTTTTTCCAGATCCAACATTGCCGTGTAAATAAAAACAAGTTAAAGAATTTTCTTGTGATGAAAATTTAAATATTTTTGAAAAAATATGCTCGTCAGAGTTAGATAGAAATATCTCTAATTCTGTTAGTAAATCGATCTGATTTTGGTCTTTTTTAATCGCCCCAGAGGAACATAAATCAAGATAAAAATCTAACGCCTTAGACATTAGAGATTTTTCTATGATCTAAGCTTTTCATTGGTTGGGTCATAGGGGCTTTCTTCAATAACAGTAACATCATGCATGGTACCTAAAATATCCATAGTGAGTTTTGTGCCAGGTTCAGCACATTTTGGATTTACCATTGCAAGAGCAATCGATTTTTGAATTCTGAAACCATAATTTCCACCAGTTGCTCTACCAACAACATTGCCATCTTGGTATATTGGATTATTACCTAAAGCATCGGCATCGGTTACGTCATGAACTTCTAAAGTAACAAATTTATTATCAAAACCTTTTTCCCTCCACTGAACAAGTGCATCCCGACCAATAAAATCACCTTTATTTAGATGTACAAACCGATCTAAACCAGACTCATAGGCTGCATATTCAATCGATAATTCAGTACCAACTAATCTATAAGATTTTTCTATTCTAAGCGAGTCCATTGCTCGAATACCAAAAGGTTTGATTCCAAATTCCTCACCAGCTTCCATTAGCGCGTCAAAAATTGTGTTTTGTAAATCAATAGGCATGTGCAGCTCCCATCCTAATTCACCTACAAAGTTTACTCTCAAGGCCAATGTTTCAGCCAAACCTACATTGATCATTTTTCCAGATAGCCATGGAAATGCTTCATTTGAAAAGTCATCATTGGAAATTTTTTCAAACAATTGTCTAGATTTTGGTCCAGCAACAACCAGAACTCCCATACTATTTGTAAGATTCTCCATAGAAACAGATCTATCATTAGGCATATGCTTTTTGATCCAATCATGATCTAGTCTTTGCCAAGCGCCAGCTGATACACAATAAAAACTATCTTCACTTTCACGCATAATAGTAAATTCAGAATGAACGCCACCTTTTGTATTAAGAGCGTGACAAAGGTTTGTTCTTCCAATTTTTTTGGGCAATTTATTTGCAACTAGGTTATCAAGAAAAGCTTCAGCACCAGGGCCACTTATTCTGCATTTCGCAAATGCACTCATATCTAGCAAGCCTACATTTTCAACAACATTTTTACATTCGTTTCCAATATGCTCAAACCATTTAGATCTTCTGAAAGACCAGTCATCAACTTGCTCAACACCTTTAGGAGCAAACCAATTTGCTCTTTCCCATCCAAATTTATGTCCAAAAACCGCACCAAGATTTTTTAGTCTATCATAACAAGGTGCTTGTCTTAGAGGCCTACCGGCATCTCGCTCTTCATCAGGATAATGAATTGTAAATACATTTGCGTAAGCTTCTTCATTCTTTTTAATTAGATAAGCTTTCGAAGCATAATCACCAAACCTTCTAGGTTCAACGCCAAGCATATCAACGGTTGGTTCTCCATCCACAATCCATTCAGCTAATTGCCATCCAGCTCCACCTGCTGCAGTAATTCCAAAAGAATGGCCATCATTTAAATAAAGATTTTTTCTATCCCATGCAGGTCCTACAATTGGGCTACCATCAGGCGTATAACAAATTGCACCGTTATAAACTTTTTTAATCCCTACTTCACCAAAGATAGGAACTCTATTAATAGCATGTTCAATGTGAGGTCCTAAACGATCTAAATCATCTTGAAATAGTTCATATTCACAATCATTACTAGGCCCGTCTACATAACAGCATGGTGCTCCTTTTTCGTAAGGTCCTAAAATTAATCCTCCGGCCTCTTCTCTCATATACCAAGAGCCATCAGATCCTCTCAACACACCCATTTCAGGAAGTCCGGCTTCTTTTCTTTTTACAATTTCTGGATGTGGCTCGGTAACAATGTATTGATGCTCAACTGGAATTACGGGAATATCTAATCCCACCATTTCACCAGTTTGTCTTACAAAGTTTCCAGAACAGGAAATAATTACGTCTGCATGAATATCGCCTTTATCAGTTTTCACAATCCATGTATCATCCGGCTGCTGCTCTAATCCAACTACGGATGTTTGCCGATAAATTTCAGCTCCTAGTGATCTAGCTCCTTTTGCTAGAGCTTGAGTCAAATCATTCGGTTGAATATATCCATCCTCAGGATGTTGAATTGCACCTATAAGACCATCGGTATTACATAAAGGCCAAATTTCTTTTATTTCATCAGGTGATAGAAATTTAACATCAACTCCAATAGTTTGAGCAACTCCAGCGTATTGTTTATATTCATCCATTCGATCCTGTGTTTCTGCCAATCGAATATTACTAACGTTGCTAAAGCCCACTTCTTGACCTGTCTCTTTTTGTAATTCTTGATAGAACTTTACTGAATACTTGTGAAGCTGCCCGACAGAATAACTCATATTAAAAAGAGGAAGAAGTCCTGCGGCATGCCACGTCGAGCCAGAGGTTAATTCTTTTCTTTCACACAGAACAACATCTGACCACCCTTTTTTTGCAAGGTGATATAAAGTACTTACGCCTACAACACCCCCGCCTATCACAACTGCTTTTGCTCTAGATTTCATAATTCCTCCTACTTTTTATGGACCTGACCACTCAACGGCGCAATATTCTGCACTTCCTCCTGTGAAATCCCAATTGCGACCATGGTCTTTGATTTTACTTCTTTTACCGCCTCGACCTACAATAATCTCGGGGGCAACCCAATATTTAAGATTGGATACTTTAATATCTTCTCCTCTTTGCAGTCCTGGTTCTTTTTCAATTCTGCCATCCAATATATCCGGAATAGTGTAAGTCCAACCAGTTTCTGTTTCCTTATAAGTAATAGACGCCCTCTTCACTCCTAAGAAATTCGAAATCATAGATGAAAACCATCCAGTTTGTCCTCCTGCATTGCCAGAAAATATTTTTAGTAATGCATCGGCAGCGTCATCAGAGGCCTTTTCATCAAAATATAAGCCTGCTGTCCATCCTCCCATAGATAATGGCCCAGGGACTTCGAGCAAGATTGCAACGTTCAAACCGCTTAAATCAATGATGCCTTTTTGCTCTCTTTTCATTGGATTAAAACCAGACCATTTTTCTTCAGCCCAACCATCTTCAATAATGATTCCCCACCAAGAAAAACACTTTCCATTCGGTGAATTAGGAATTGCACGCCCTAAAGACATAGGGCAATTACAAAATACATCGCAATTGCAGTTCAATAGAAAGTGGCCATTAATTTCCCAATGAAGATTGAAAGGATTTGCAGTCATAGGTTAAATAAAGATTAAATAAGATCCCCAAAATACTAGAATTAGGCCAAAAAATCTAGAAGTAAGTTTCTCAAATGGAATTATTTTTTCAGATAAAACGGCTATCGTAAGGATCACAACCCAGAGCATATTCATAACACCATTGACAAATAAAATAAGCATAAGCGCCCAACAACAGCCAAGGCAATACAGGCCGTGCAAAAGTCCTATCTTTAAAACATCGAAATTGGAACTAATTTTCGTGCCCATAATGAATGCAAGTGGATTTCTACATTTCTCTAAACAAGCATCTTTAAAACTAGAAAACTGAAATAATCCTGCACCAATTAATGTTATTGCAGCAGCCTTATTACTTGTAAACGCCCCCATCATGTTCACAACACTATAATTATGAAAAATATATTGGAGGTAACAAGCTGCAAGTGAAAATAAAGTCCATATAGAAAAGTACATTAGAGACAGTAAGATAATTTCTGATTTAGGATTTTTTACGATAGCCATGTTACTTCTCATAGAATAAAAAAGAAAAAGGAACATTAGTGATGATGGAAACATCATTGCAAACATCATAATTATCCACATTAGATTCATTACAATAAAGTCATTAACAGTCCAGTTGCCATCCATTGGCATTGCGAATAATGAAAATTTATTTAATGAATCTATACTCATATCTATTGAACTCATATCCATGTCCATATCTTTAGAGTCCATATTCATATCATTGTTCATGTCCATTGAACTCATATCCATATCCATTTCCATGTCTATATCCATCTCATTTGCAAAAATGAACAGGTAAATCCAAGCAAGGCTAATCATTATTAAAATCGGAATTATTACTATATAAAAGTCTGATGAATTACTTTTCATTTCTAGTCTCTTTCTTTTGAATAATAACAAATATTATTTTTACATGTATAAACACAAAGTAGTCCCTCTTCAGATTGGCTATATGAAGCCCACAATTCAACATTATCATTTTTGACAAGAAGTTCTATATCATCCATACAGTTCATTTCTTTTGCTTTATCAGCAGCTAGTTCTTTATATTCTATTTTCTCTGAACATGAATAAAATAGAATTAGTAAAATAAAATAGGATATAATATTTCTCATAAATCAATTAGAGATTTGACAATTCAGCTAGTATTTCTTCTGAACTTGACCCAAATGGTAGAATTGTTTTTAAATTATCTTTGCGATCAAATATGAAATAAAAGGCACTATGTTGAACAATATAGTTATTGGTCAAATCTTCTTCATTATTACCAGCCCCATGGTCACCATGTGAGCTATGAGAGTCATGATCATCATGTGATTTCTCTTTTTTTGTTTTATCTAATTCAGAAGAAGAGCCTTGTTCTGATAAATCACTTTTGACATGAACAAAGAAATTTTCCCATACGGGCTTTAAAGACTCATAGTCACCTGTTAGCCCTACGATTTTCTCATTAAAGTTAGATAAAAATTTATTTAACCTATTGGGTGTATCTCTATCAGGATCAACACTAACAAAAGTAAATTTATAGTCGTCTATTTCTAGTTTCTCCTCAATTTCATCAATAACATTTGAAAGTATACTAACTCCCATAGGGCATACATCAGGACAATGAGTGAAACCAAAGAAAAAAACTTTATTTTGATTTGAGTAACTTTTAATGGAAACCTCTTCTCCATTATGGTTAATTAGATTGAAACTATTATCAATGTATTGATTAGAATCTTTATTATTAAACAGATTAGCAAAACTCCAGCCTAAGATGATTGCAAAAATAAAAATTAGAGAAATTAAAAATATATTTATATTTCTTCTTGAACTCACTATTTCATCTTTTCTAATCTAGAGCTGAATGGTAAAGGCACTATTTCTACTTCTCGTTGTTCACCGTCATGATCAGCAACGTATATTTCTTCAGAATTGATTAAATCAATGTTCACATACCCAAGACCGATATTGCAACCAAAGTTAGGGCTAAAGATACCGCTAGTGATGTATCCTGATTTTGAACCGTTTTTATCTAAAACAGGAATACTGGCCATGTTATATCCAATTTTCTTTCCAGATATTTTAAATCCAGTAAATTGCTTCTTGATGCCTTCACTTCTTATTTTTTTTAAAGCATCCTTACCAACAAAATCTGCCTCTTGATCTAAATCACAAAACTTTGGAAGATTCAATTCTAGAGGGTTATCGTTTAGATTAGTATCTCCTAAGTGAGAAATCATTCCGGCTTCAATTCTATCAATTTGATTTGGGCAACTTGGAACAATATTAAACTCTTTTCCTGCATCCATCAGGCTTCTCCATAATGCGCCACCATCTTCTTCTCTTGTTATATAAATCTCATAACCAAACTGGTTACTCCATCCACTTCTAGCAACGATTAAATCAAGTCCAAATAGATTAGTTTCAACAAACTGGTAATATTTTAACTCCATAATTTTAGGGTCATTATTTGTTGCTTTTGCCATTAGATCTTTAGATTTTGGACCTTGAAGGGAAACGGGACACGCTTCAGGTTCTGAAATTTCAACCTTAAAATTCCCAGATAGCGCTAAACCTTTACACCAATAAATAACGTCAGAGTCAGCAATACTTAACCAAAACTTATTATCATTAAATTTTAATATTAGAGGATCATTGATAATACCTCCATTTTCATCAGTTAAAAAAGCATACCTACAAAAGCTATCCTTGAATGTTGATAAATTTCTTGGGGTTAAGTATTGAACAAACTTAGCCGCATCTTCACCAATAACTTGAACTTGTCGCTCAGCTGCAACATCCCATAAAGTTACATCATTTATTAAAGAATTATATTCGTGCTCAGGATTCGTATAACTAACTGGCATTGTCATATGATTGTATGTGGTAAAATTAGAAGCACCATCTTTGATAGTTTCTTCAAAGAAAGGTGATTTACGAATTCGTGGTGTATAGATTATTCCTTTTGACATTGTGATGTGACCTATTTTAAAAATTGATGCCACTTTATAAACTGAAAATATCTATATGGAAATTAATTTTTGCGTCACTTCAATTTGCTTCATGCACCAGACAATGATAAGAAAGACTTATGAATAATAGATATAATGAAGTCATAAAAAAGCTAGAAAATAAGGAACTTATTATCCTTGACGGTGCAACAGGATCGGAACTTGAAAATAGAGGTGTCGAAATGGATAACACCTGGTGTGGCACTGCGTCGCTACAAAAAAATGTCCTAAAGCAAATACATAAAGATTACATATCCGCTGGAGCTCAAATCATCACAACAAATACATATGCTTCCAGTCGTATGTTATTAGAGTCTGGTGGTGTCGATGATCAATTTGACAAAATCAATCTTAGTGCAATCGATTGTGCAATTGAGGCTCGAAAAGAAATGGAAAGAGATGACATTTTGATTGCAGGGTCCCTTTCCCATCAATTGCCTTATGAAGATGCTTTTGCAACTCAAAAAGATAGAGATAGATTTAAATCAAAGCTCACACAAGAATATCTTCAGAAAAATTTCGATGAAATGGCTATGTTTCTTGCTGATAATGGTGCTGATTTCATTCTATTGGAGCTAATGTACAGACCAGATAGAATGAAACTCATTTTTGAGTCAGCCAAAAAAACTAACTTGCCAGTTTGGGCTGGGTTTTCATCAAGAAAAAGCTCTCAAAGCCAATCCATTTATTCACTTACAGATGATTATGATCTTGATTTCAAAGAAATGATAAGTCTAGTTAAGAATTATGATCTAGATGCAGTAGGAATAATGCATTGTAATTTAGATGCTATTGAAGGCTCAATGAAAAATCTTCAAGATGTATTTAGCTGCCCAATTATGGTTTATCCGGAGACTGCTGTATTTACTTTTCCAAATTATGATATGAGCAATGTTATATCTCCAGAAGATTATTTAATAGAAGCTAAAAAATGGAAAGAGGCTGGAGCGCAGATCATTGGTGGCTGCTGTGGAACAACTGTAGAGCATATTAAAATACTCAATCAATTATAATTAATTATTTAAATTGTTAGATTTTGTAGCAGAAATAATTTCTGTTAATCCAGCTAAAATTATAAAAGAACTTCCTAATATTTCTCGCCATCCAATAAATTCATCAGTTAGTATTGCAGCACTGAATGATCCAACGACAATTTCAAAAAGTATAATTATTGAAAATAAACCAGCTCCTATCCTACTTGGAGCACCTAAAATAACAATATTTGTAGGGATATGAAATAAAACAGCAATTAAGAGTAGCCATGGCATCATTGTAATCCAAGCATCTAATGAAGGGCTTGAGCCAAGATAGTCTCGCAAAAAGAAAGCCTGAACTAAAGTAAATAAACCTCCATAAAAAAAGAATGAAAACAATATAGGATATATCCCCTCCGGTTTTTTTATTTCCATCCTTACTGCTGAAGCAGCAACTAAAATTCCACCAAAAAGAGCAATCCAATCACCAGAATTTTTTGGAACTGGTATTATTCCATCTTGTCCAAATACTATCCAAACACCTGACAGCGCTAATATTAACGTAAAATATCTGTAAATACGTGGTACTTGTCTCAGAAAAATCATTTCAAAAATGGTTGTCCATACTGGAGTGATATAAAAAAGAATTAACGCCCTTACGACGTCAGTTAATAAAAAACTATTTGCATAACATGCAATCCCTCCACCAAATAAAAGTCCGATCAAGGGATATTCTAATCCAAATGACTGTCCTTTTGATTTTCTCCAAATTGATATCGGCAACAGTATCAAAAAAGGAATTATCATTTGCGATATAGTTGCCCATCCTCCAGTTAATCCTCCAGATTCTAATGCTCTTTGAGGCAACCAAAATATTCCCCACATACCGGCAGCTACAAGTAGTGCAAAACTTATTGTGTAATGATATTTATGTTTGTTATTTTCCATTTTTACAAAAACATAAAAAAAAGACCCTGTAAAATACAGGGCCTTTTTTAAACTTAAAGATTAGTTAAGCTTACGGAAGCCAATTCTTCCAATCACTCGAACCATCTTTCCATTCTTGTACAGCGTCTTCAACTGATAATCCATCATCACCTACTCTTACAAGCATTTTAGCTTGATCAGTATTTGAGAATTTCATTTTTTTGAAAAACGCTAAAGCGTCTCCAGTTACAGACTCAGGATTCATATAGTTCATAGTGTAATCCTTTGCCCAACCAGTAGCAGGCCATGCAGCAGTACCGCAATCTTGCCAGTTATTTGCTTCAGAAAATGACTCGCAATCTTTGTGAGCTGGCAAGTTTACATTCACCATTTCATTTTTTCCAAAGAAGAAATGAGGTTCCCAAAGATAAAGCAAGAAAGGTTCTTTTCTATCATAAGCGGCTTGTGCTTCAGCTAGAGCAGCAGTTTCAGTGCCTAATTCAACAGCTTCAAAATCAATTCCAAGAAGATCTAATCTCTTTTGGTCATGACAGTTCCAACCTGCAACTGGGCAGGCGATCAATCTACCTTTTGATCCAGTTTCAGCATCAGCAAACTGAGCCTTAAATTTATTTAGGTCTGACCAGTCTTTGAAGCCAGGGTTTGCATCAACAAAATATTTTGGAACGTAATAATCTGACATTCCAATAATTCCTGATGTATAAGCATCAACAGAACCATCGCCAGAGTAAGATTTTACAACCTCACCTTCATAAACTAGATTTCCATCGATCATTACGTCATCAGCTTCAGCATAACTTGGCCAACTTTCACATGCGAAGTCTATATCACCAGCAGCGATCGCTTCCCATAGGCCTGTTCCAGATGGAAATACAATTCTTTCCACTTTATATCCAAGTTCTTGCTCTAAAATGCTTACAGCAACCTGACATGTAATCTCACCACCTGTCCAGTCAGCAACAGCAGCTGTCAAACGCTTTGCGTTTGCAGTGCCAGCAGATAGAACTAAGAAAGAAGACATTATCAAAGCCATGAAAGCATTTGCAAAAAATGATTTTTTCATAGTATTAATACCCTTTATTTTTTTAAAAAAAATATTTTAGACTGAAAAGATATAAAAAGTAAATGGCTAATTAATACTTATAATTAGACGAAAATCTTGCTGTATAACAGTTATTTAAATGCCTAATGCATCTCTTTGCTTCTTGGTCCAAGCAAGACTTATTCTATCAATAATCATTGCCAATAAACAAATACCAACACCTGCAGCCAATGATCTACCAGTATCAGACCTTGCTAGTCCACTAAATACTTCAAGACCTAGTCCTTTTCCTCCAATAAGAGGTGTAACAATCTGCATGGCAAACGCCATCATTACAGTTTGATTAAAGCCCATCACTAAACTTGGAACAGCAAGTGGAAATTTTACTTTTCTTAAGGTTTGGATTAAAGATCCTCCAAATGATGTAGAGACCTCTGAATAAGTTACTGAAACTTGAGATAATCCAAGAACAGTTAACCTTATTATTGGAGGAATTGAATAAATAATTGTTGCAAGAAGAGCTGAAAATGCTCCACCTCCAAAAAACATAAGAACTGGTATTAAATAACAAAAATATGGGAGAGTTTGCATTGCATCCAATACAACTTCATTAACAGCTTTAAATCTTGGATTATATGAAGCTATTATTCCTATTGGAACTCCTATCACAAAACAAAGTAGTACTGAAATAAGAACAGAAGATAAGGTAATCATTGCCTCAATCCAAATACCACAAGCACCTATAAAAACTAAAAGAACTGCAGTTGTAATTGCAAATCGAAATCCAACTGATGCCCAGCTAATTAATACTAATGTCCCTATAGTAAACCAGTAAGGCAGATAAGTTAGATACATGTCTAATGGTCTTAATAAGTATATTACCACCGACGATCTAATTGCCTTAGTGATACCAATGAATGTCGGATTTACAGTTAGAGCCTTAACACCACTAGCAATCTCATCACGAATTGACAAATTCCAAGATTCTGGAAATGTGCCTATCGCCATAACATGAGTGTCATATAGATAGATGCCAACTAATATTAGAATTCCAGAAATAAAAAAGTAATGTAGATTTAAAAATTGACTAACGCTGACAGCTAAATTTTTATTTAAAATAGATAAAGCCTGTTCTAAGAAATAAGAAAAAATTCTAACTACTCCAGAAAAAATAAATGCAAAAATAAAATGAATGTAATGAAGAGGCTTTTCGAAAAATCTTGCAGCAGGATAAATATCCAAAGTTTGAGGAAGTAAATAAAATTTCTGACTATCTGCTGGCAAGGTCACAGATTCTCTACTAAAAGCTTTGCTAAAACGATCAAACATAATTGCCATTAATAAAACACAAAGCCCACCTTCCATTGCTGCGCCAACATCAAGCTTTCTGATTGCGACCCAAATCTCAGAGCCTAGACCTTGTGCTCCAATAAATGTTGCCAAAACAACAAGTGCTAATGCCATCATGATGGTTTGATTCACTCCCATCATAATACTCGGCAAGGCTAGAGGAATTTGAACCTTAAATAAAATCTGACTTTTTGATGATCCAAATGAAGTAGCTGACTCAATAGTTTGATCAGGAACTTGTCGAATACCTAAATTTGTAAGACGTATAATTGGAGGCATCGAATAAATCATTGTGGCAAGGATTGCTGGTGCTCCTCCAATTCCAAAGAAGAACATTGCGGGTATCAAATAGACAAATGCTGGCATAACTTGCATTGTATCTAAGACAGGCTTCATCCCTCTCTCAAACCTATCGCTTAAAGCACAAAAAACTCCGAGCATAACTCCAACGGCTACTGATAAAAAAACTGAGAGCCCCATCAGAGCTAATGTTTCCATCGCAGACTCCCAAAGGCCAACCATTCCCCAATAAAGTGTTCCAAATAGCATAAAAATAGCTAGACGAATTCCACCAACGGCTAGTGAAGGTATAATTAAGAGTGTAGCTATGAAAATCCATGGAGAGTCAATTAAGAAATCTTCAAACATGAAGTATCCAGCTTTAACATAGCTGGCAATCAATCTTGTTATCCAGCGATAATGTTCCTTTAGATAATCTTCCCCTTGATTAATCCAAGCAGTAAAAGTAAAGGCATCAGTTATGAATTCAGGAAACTCAGATTTTTCTTCTCCAAAAGAAACCAAAATCAAAGAAATTATAATGCCAACAATAATGATCGCAGGAATAAAATAGCCGCTATATGCAGATTTTAGATTTCGCTTATTTATATCTTGATATAACGCCATCTGATAAAAACTATAGTATTGTTAAATTTGTTAGTTATATTATCCTAAAATAATGAAAAATAACCAGAAAATAGTTTGTTCAAATATTTGGAAACTTTTTGGACCAAATGAAAAAAATGTCCTTTCCAACCTTGATGAGAGTTTATCACGTCATGAGGTACAAGAAAAAACTGGTCATGTAGTAGCAGTTAAAGATGTAAGTTTTTCAGTTCAAAAAGGTGAAACATTTGTTGTTATGGGACTCTCTGGGAGTGGTAAATCTACACTGGTAAGATGCTTATCACGCTTAATTGAACCAACATCAGGCTTAGTCGAAATTGATGGAGTTGATGTTACTAAAATGAGCAATAAAGATTTAACCGACCTTAGACGCCACCGTATGAGTATGGTGTTTCAGCACTTTGGTCTATTTCCACATCGAAGAGTTATTGAAAACATTGGATATGGATTAGAAATTAGAGGCCTAGGAAAAAAAGAGCGAGCAGATAAATCAATGGAAGCTCTTAAACTTGTAGGGCTCGATGGTTGGGATCAACATTATCCAAGAGAATTATCTGGAGGAATGCAACAAAGAGTTGGGCTAGCAAGAGCGCTTGCAGTTGATCCAGAAATTTTAATTTTTGATGAACCCTTTTCAGCGCTTGACCCATTAATACGGAGAGAAATGCAAGACGAGTTATTGAGTATTCAAAAAATGCTTAAAAAAACTATGGTCTTTATTACGCATGATTTCTTAGAGGCAATTAAAATGGGAGATAATATTGCGATTATGAAGGATGGAGAAATTTCTCAAGTAGGCACGCCTGAAGAAATTGTTGCAAACCCTATAGATCAGTATGTAAAAGACTTCACTGAAGATGTTCCTAAATATAAAGTATTAAGTGCTGGAAAAATTTGTCGAGGTGAAATATGCAGCGAAACTGAAAAAACTTTCAATGAAGGAAAAAACTGTATTGAAAGTAATGCGAAAATAGATGGCTTGATGGATATGTGTTGTGAAAATGACAATACTTTTCCCGTAATAGATAGTGATACAGGAGAATTGATTGGTGAAATCGATCGAACAATTATCATGAGGTCGATGACTTCAAGTAAATAATTCTTTTATAAAAAAATATATAACTACTACTTGCCTTCTCTATGAGAGTCTCTCCAAATAATAATCATTCCTGCAAGTATGATTGCGATGACTCCTGGAAATAATTGATCTAATGGAGCTTCTTTGAAAAAGAACCATCCCATAATAAATGATGATGGTATTGCTAAATATTCAAATGAAGTAAGTTTACTCGCTTCAACTAATCGATATGCATAAATAAATAATATTGCAGCGATGCCTCCTAAGACACCTGTTGCAACCATTAATGACAAATCTTTATAACTAGCAATTGTTTGATGATCAGACGTAAAAATATAAAGAAAAATAGTACCAATGATTGAAAATAAAAGTGAGTAAAATTGTATCTTTGCTGTTGAGACGCTATCAGGAATAAACTTTAAAACGATCATTGCAATTGACCAAAATATAGCAACTAATAACGGCAATAATGAGTAATAAGTAAATAGATCGGAACCTGGTTTAGTGATCAACACCACTCCAATAAATCCAACAATAATTGCTGACCATCTGTAAATTCCTACTTTTTCATTAAGGAGAAAAATTGAGAATATCGCAATAAAGAATGGGGCTGAGAATGTTAACGTTGAAGCTGTTGCAAAATTCATATTTGTAATCGCTAAAAAATAACAAATATGCATAAGAGTAAAACATATTCCTCTTATGAAACAAATTATAAGAAAACGAGCATTCAAATCTGAGAGAGTACTTGAGAAACTTTTAGTGAAATATAAAAGTGCAAGCAATGGCAATACGGCAAACGAATTTCTAAAAACTGTTAATTGTATTATAGAATAAAAATCTCCTAGAAATTTAATTATGATACCATATGAATCAACGCAAAGTATTCCTAGCAACACTGAACCAATAGCAATATAAAGCTTATCTAATCTAATCATCATTGAAATTTTTATCTTTTTTTTAGTTTAGTTTCACCATAATATAACGATCTTTTAACAACTAAGATATTTATCAATTTAGTTAAATTAAGATATGAGCTTTTTTAACATGAATACGCCTGACATGCTGGCACCACAAGATTGGGGCTTCCCAATTCCAATTGCTTATGGACCTGGTCGAGTAAATGAAATTGGAAAAAGTTGTCAAAATTTAGATGTTAAAAAGCCTCTTATTGTTACTGATAGAGGAAGTAAAGATCTTCCTTTTATTGCCGATCTTATTAAATATCTTGAAGCCTCCAATGTGAAGTCTGATCTATACTATGAAATATCTCCAAATCCTAAAGAAAATGAAATAACTGGAGGAGTTACAGTTTTTAAATCTGGAAATCACGACGCAATAATTGCAATTGGAGGAGGTAGTGCTATGGATGGTGGAAAAGCAATATGCCTCACAGCAAATAATGATTTTCCATTGTGGGACTTTGAGTGGACATTGCCTCCAGCAAAAATAGATCCAGGCAATGAGTTTCCAAAATTAATCACAATCCCAACTACTGCTGGAACTGGAGCAGAAACAGAGAGTTCAGCAATGATTACACATATTGAAAAAGGAATGAAGCTCTGCATTATGCATCCAGAGTTAAAACCCTCTCTCACAATTCTTGACCCCGAGCTTACTGTTGCATTGCCTGCAAACCTTACAGCTTGGACAGGAGCAGATGCAATGATTCATTCAATTGAGGGGTATTGTGTGCCTGGGTTTCATCCATTATGTGATGGCGCTGCGTTAGAAAGTTTATCATTGATATCAAAATCTCTTTTCTTAGCTGTTGAAGAACCTGAGAATCTTGCCGCACGAGGAGCAATGCTTACAGCCTCTTGCTTAGGTGGGATATCTTTCTTAAAAGGCCTTGGATTAGTTCATGCTATTGCTCACATGGTTGGCGCTGAATATGATACTCATCACGGTTTAACAAATGCAATTATTTTACCAACAGTATTAAGATTTAATTTACCAAGCATAGAAGAAAAAGTTAAAAGAATGTCTGAGGCAATGCAGTATGAGCAACACACAGCCGATGCATTCATATCTAATATGGAAGGCCTTCTTGATAGAATTAAAATACCAAAAGGATTGGGTGAGATTGGTGTTCCAGAAGACTGTGCAGAAAGAATTGCAGAAAAATCTATGGTTGACACTGCATTTGGAACTAATCCAAGAAGTGCGAACTACGATGAAGTGTTAGAGTTAGTAAAAATAAGTATAAAACAAGCGAGATAAGAAAGGACGATCTAATGAGTAATGTTGAAAAATTTTATATTAATGGTGAGTGGGTAACGCCCAAGTCATCAAATTCGATGCCCGTCATCAATCCGGCAAATGAAGAAGAAATAGCAACTGTTTACTTAGGAAATGAAGATGATGTAAATGCCGCAGTCGATGCTGCTAAAAATGCGTTTGATAGTTTCTCTAAAACTTCAAAACAAGAAAGACTAGACTTATTAAAAAAAATTAAAGCTGTTACGTCAGATCGATATGAGGATTTACATATTGCAATGACAAATGAAATGGGTGCCCCTCTAACTTTTTCAAGAGATGTTCAAGCAGATTCTGGGATTGGTCATTTAGATGGTTTCATTGAGTCATTAGAAAAACTTGAGGAGCAATTTACATTAAGTAATGGTGATATTTTATTAAAGGAACCAATAGGTGTATGTGGATTAATTACTCCTTGGAACTGGCCAATAAATCAAATCACGTTAAAAGTTTTACCTGCAATTGCTACTGGATGTACAAGTGTGCTTAAGCCATCAGAATTCACGCCGCTGTCAGCTGCAGTATATGCTGAAATTCTTCACGATGCCGAAGTTCCAGCTGGAGTCTTTAATTTAATACATGGTAAAGGTGAGGAAGTCGGAGTCGCTTTATCAAGACACCCTGATATTCAAATGGTTTCTTTTACTGGCTCTACTCGCGGGGGTATTTCTGTAACAAAAGAATCTGCCCCTACTGTAAAAAAAGTTACTCTCGAACTTGGAGGAAAATCTCCAAATTTAGTTTTTGCTGATTGTAATCTTCCTGAAAGAGTTGATGCATCTGTAAAAGAGTGTATGGCAAATACAGGTCAATCTTGTGATGCGCCTACTAGACTACTTGTAGAAAAATCCTGCTATGACGAAGTGGTTGATCTTGCAAAAAAATCAGCCGAGAGCATTTCTGTCGATGATCCAAGCAAAGAAGGTGATCATATGGGTCCTTTATTTGACAAAATACAATACGACAGAGTTCAAAAAATGATACAGGTAGGAATCGATGAAGGTGCAAAGCTAGTTACTGGTGGAACAGGAAAACCTGATGGATTTGAAAAAGGATGGTTTGTAAAACCTACTATTTTTGCAGATGTATCAAATGATATGAGAATTGCTCAAGAAGAAATTTTTGGACCCGTTCTTGCAATCATTCCATTTGTTGATGAAGAAGATGCTATTAAGATTGCAAATGATACACCATATGGACTTGCTGCATATTTACAAACTGGAAGTAAAGAAAGAGCTGATCGAGTTTCAAGAAGACTCCGAGCTGGGGCAGTACATGTAAATGGTGGTGGCTTTAATTATGGCTCTCCATTTGGTGGCTACAAGCAGTCTGGAAATGGACGTGAAGGTGGTGATATGGGAATTGAAGATTATCTTGAGACCAAAACTTTACATAATGGATAAAAACTAGTTAATGATTGAGGATCAATCTATTAAGTCAATATCTACAGAAATTAAATCACAGAGATTGAAATCTGAAGATGTTGTTAAATTTTATCTTGATAAAATAAATAAATATAACAAAGACCTAAATGCGATTATTTCACTTAGAGATGAATCTGAAGTTCTTTCAGAAGCAAGAGAAAAAGATCAACTAATCAAAAATAAGAGTCAAATCGGACTCCTGCATGGACTTCCATTAGCTGTCAAGGACACTGTAGATGTTACAAGGCTTCCTACTAGTTATGGATGCATGGAATATAAAAATAATTTTCCGACTGAAGACTCTATAATCACTGAAAGATTGAAAAAAGAAGGTGCAATTATAATTGGAAAAACTAATACAGCAGAATTAGCTTACGGATCACAAACCACAAATCGTCTTTTTGGGAGTACCTATAATCCATACAATACCTCTAAAACTGCAGGTGGTTCAAGTGGAGGAGCTGCAGCTGCTGTTAGCTCAGGTATGTTACCCTTAGCAGATGGCAGTGATATGATGGGATCAGTTAGAAATCCAGCAGCTTATTGTAATCTATATGGTTTCAGACCAACTCCAGGATTGATTCCTGAAAAGCGAGTTGCACCTTCAAATATTAAATGTCCATTGCTATCAACATTAGGCGGTATTGCAAAAACTCCAGATGACTTAAGTTTATTCCTTGATTCAGTGGCTGGAAGGGATAGCAGGGACTCGTTTTCTTTTGATTTAAACGCTAAATTTTTAGAAACATCAATGAGCGAGGACGATTTTAAAAAAATTAAAATTGGATGGCTAGGTAATTTAAATAACAATTATAGTTTCGAAAATGGAATAATAGAATTGTGCGAAAGCTCACTAAATATTCTTATGTCAAATCCATTTAATATTTCCATAGAGGAAGTTAAAACAAATCTATTCTCTCAAGATATCTGGGATATATGGACAACTATTAGATCAAAGATAAGTTATAATGATATTAAGATGATGAAAGATATTAATCTTGATGATCTATGTTTTGCTGCGAAATGGGAATATGACCAAGGATTTAAAATATCCGATGAAGAATTTATTCAAAAAATAGATGGCATTGATAGATACCGCTCTGTCATTAATCAATTATTTGAAAAATATGATTTCTTGGCAATACCGTCTGCTCAAGTATTCCCTTTTGATGCAAATATAAGTTTTCCAAAAAAAATTGGTTCACATTCATTAAGTACTTATCATAAATGGATGGAGACAACTATAATTGCAAGCTTATTTCAACTTCCGACCTTATCTGTTCCTGTGGGATTCAACAATTCAGGTCTACCTATGGGAATGCAAATTATTGGCAAAAAAGCAGATGACTTAAAAGTAATGTCATTTGGAAAAAAATATGAAAGTATATTTAATCATTCAAATGCAAAGCCAGATGGTTTCAATTAATTTTAATGGATAATCAAAATATAAAAAGCGTTCTAAACCCAACTTTAGCAACAATTAGAGATAATAAAGCCAAATGGAATTTGCCTGAATTTAGAAGAAGAGGATACAGGGATTTACATAAAATAAATCGATACAGCTTACTGTTTAGATCTGATGCTGTTCTTACATTAGATATTGATATTAATGAAGAGATAGGAAAAATTCCTTCTGTTCAAAAAATGACTAATCATGACTCATTCTGCTCATTAATTGTAGGCAAAGGTCAAAATATTTTATTTGAAAAATATGCTAATGACTTCTCTGAAATTCAGCCTCAAACAATAATGTCAATAACAAAACTGTTTGTTAATTTATGTATTGGAGAAATGATTGATAATAATCTCCTAGATCTCAATAAAAAAATTTCTTTTTATTTGCCAGAAATTGGAAGTGGTTATGCAGAAGCCTCAGTGCAAGATGTTCTTAACATGAATGTTATTAATGCTTATACTGAAGATTATACAGATCCTTATTCATCTTCATTTCTTCATGAGTCAGTTGGAGGATGGAGGCTTCCCGAAAATCTTGATCAAAATGAAAATCAAGAAGCATTTTTAAACAAAATTAAGGCTAAAGATGGAATTGGACTAGAAAATAAATCTGATTTAGCTTTTTATAAATCAGCTAATACAGATGTCTTAGGCATAATTATTGAAAAAATAAGTGGAATAAAACTAAGAGATTGGATTTTATCAATCACTGAAGCGGCAGGTTTTGAAGATGCTCTTTACATGGCAACTGATAGAGAGGGTATGCCATGGTTATCAGGAGGTGGATGCTTGATTACAAGAGACTTTTTGAGAATGGGACTATTATTTTCAAGAAAAGGAAAAGGGGTGATGGGAAGAAGTGTGGGATCAGAGAAGTTTATTAATGATACCCTATCATTTCAAGGTCCAAAGTATTTTGAATTTTCAAAAGACAAATTTGTTTATTATGCAAATCAAACTATGAAAAATGGAGATTGGATTGGTCATTCAGGTTATGGCGGGCAATTCTTAATGGTTAATCTTAAAACAAATATTGTTGCATCATTTTTTTCAGTTTTAGAAACTGAGTCTGCTACTAATGAAGAATATAAAGCCGATATGATCAGTATGTTGGATGAAATTGTTACAGGAAATTTTTAATGAAAGGGATAATATGAATGGATATGTAATGGTAGGAACAAATGATTTAACTTCAGCAAAAAAATTTTACGATAAGCTCTTAAATGTATTAAATATAAAGGCTATTTATAGTGATGATGTATGTATTGGTTATGCAAATGATGGCAATGATGATGTTGAGTTCTATGTTACTAAACCTGCAAATGGCGAGCCGGCAACCTATGGCAATGGAACTCAGGTTTCTTTTTTGACTAAGACCAGAACGCAAGTAGTAGAGTTTCATAAAACTGGATTAGATTTGGGTGGAAAAAATGAAGGCGACCCTGGCCTAAGACCTAGCGATGGAGATGTATATTACTCATATGTTCGAGATCTTGAAGGAAACAAAATTTGTGCATACACAGACTCAAAAGACTAATTCAAAAATATATTTTTAAATTTTTCTCTTAGATCAACTTTTTGAACCTTGCCCATTGAATTTCTTGGTAATTCATTCTCAAAAATTACTTCCTTGGGCTGTTTAAACTTTGCTATTTTTTCAGTTAGATTGTTTTTAATATCATCTTCCGAGAGACTCTCATTAGACCTAACAACAACCGATACTACTGCTTCCCCAAAATCTTTATGAGGGACAGCGATTACTGCAGATTCAACTACTCCATCAATTTCATCTATTAACTCTTCTACTTCTTTTGGGTATACGTTTAAGCCTCCCGTAATAATTAGATCTTTATCTCTTCCTACAATAACTATGTAATCATTATCATCAATATATGCCATATCCCCTGTAATAAAAAAACCATCATCCCGGAAAGACTCTTTCGTTTTGTTTGGCATTTGCCAATATCCCTTGAAGATATTTTCTCCTCTAAGTTCAATTATACCAATTTCACCGTTTGCCAATTCTTTGCCCGCTTTATCAGCTATGCGAACTTCAACACCTGACAATGGTAAACCTACTGTTCCTGGCTTTCGCTCACCATCATATGGATTGGAAATATTCATATTAGTTTCGGTCATGCCATATCTCTCTAAAATTTTTTTACCTGTTCTATTTTCAAATTCTATGTGTGTTTCAGCTAATAAAGGAGCTGAACCTGATATGAAAAGTCTCATATGCTTAACAAGGTCATGATTAAATTTTTCATCACTCAATAATCTTGTATAAAATGTTGGCACACCCATCATCGATGTAGATTTTTTCATCCATTTTAATGCATCTTGGATACTAAATTTTGGCAGAAAAATAATTGAGCCATTGACATAAGCCAGAAGATTAAAAGCAACAAATAATCCATGGGTGTGGTAAATGGGTAGCATATGAAGAAGTGTGTCATCACTAGAGTATCGCCAAGTCTCCTTCAACACATTCGTATTTGAAACTAAGTTTTTATGACTAAGCATTGCTCCTTTTGATTTTCCAGTTGTTCCTGAAGTATATAGTATTGCAGCTAAATCATCTTTTTTTCGGTCTACTGGATCAAAATTCTCTTCTTGCTGAACTAAAGTTTCGTTAAGTGACCCACTCTCATCACCGTTTAATGTCAGAAATATAATATTTTGATTATCCAGTAATTCTTTTAACTTATTTTCAATTCTTGAATCAACGATAACAATAGATGAAGATGAGTCATTTATAAAATAATCAAGTTCATTTGCTGTATAGCCAGTATTCAACGGTAAATAAATACCACCTGCCTTAATCGTCGCAACATAAAGTGCAATTTGAATAACTGATTTTTCCGCTTGAACCGCCACTCTATCTCCTACCTTAAGGCCTTTAGATACTAATGCATTAGCTATTTGATTTACAATTTTATTAAATTTTAAGTAAGAAATCTCATATTCGTCATTAATCAAAAATATTTTATCAGAGTCGAAATGTGGAGCAAAAATATTATCAAATAAGTAGTTTTCTTTTTTTGTCATTTAATTTAGTTCAATTTTAATTCATTATAGTAAAAACTTTTTGCGCTTAATTCATTTGAGTTAATAGAGACTCCCAGGCCTGGAAGTTTTTTTAATTTTGACTCGCCATTAATTATATTGAATCCTGGATCACAGTAATTTTTTGATGCTGAGATATAATCAGGATATATCTCAGCTTTTTCAGAATTTTTTCTGCTCGCACAAAAATGCATCATTGCTGAGGCTGCTATAGCCATTGAATTCCAACAATGAGGTGAAACTCTTACTCCAACTTTATCAGACAAATCTGCGATTTCATTCAACTCAACTAGACTACCAACGCCCGCAATATCTGGATTAAGAATATCAGCAGAATTTCTATTTAAAACTTCTTTAAAGTGAGTAACGCCACATTGTTTTTCACCTGTGACAATAGGAATATGTGATTTTGCCTTATAGTTTGAAAGATTAGTAATATCTAATCCATCATATGGTTCTTCGATCCAATAAATATCAGTATTATTTTTTTCTATAAACTCTAATAATTCTGATGAATGATTAGGATTTTTAGGAACTGCAAGATCAAGCATTAGATCTATATTTGAACTAGTAATTTGACTTAGTTTTTCTACACACTCATACCCTTCTTTTGGTGATCGATTTTGTAAAGGATAAATTTTTATACTTTTATAACCTTCAGATATTAAATTTTTAACACGATGATTTAGTGTAGCGTCATCAGGCATTTGATCACTCCAAGTGTTTACATAAACTTGAACAGTATCTTTTGAATTTTCTGATAAAAGTGATGAGAGTGGTTTTTCGTTAATTTTACCAAGCATATCCCAAAGAGACATTTCAATTGCACTTGATGCTGCTGAAAAATCAAGACCATAATGATTGTCACAAATCTCAATTGCTTTCTCACTGAATAAATGAGGATTTAAAGTTTCAATTTCATTAAATGAAGAAGCGAGACTTAATATAAGTTCCGCAACACCTCTTTCGCGATGTGGTAATACGAATGCTTCTCCCCATCCTTCTACACCATCTGAATTTGTAGTTCGTAAAAATAAAAAAGATTTTATATTTGACCATCCATCTTCACTCAAGATTGGACTCGTAATCCAAATTTCTACTTTTCTAATTTTACCAATATTCATTATTTTTAGTGACTTTAGATTTGAAAATACTATATTATTTCAAAATTAAACATCAAACATATATAAAAATAATATGGAATTATCATTAGTACTAGGAGCAGGTTGTTTTTGGGGAGTGGAAGTTCTTTTTGAAGAAATGAATGGGGTTAATAAAGTTATCTCAGGTTATTCAGGAGGTCATACTAATAACCCTACTTATGAACAAGTATGTACTGGTGAAACTGGTCACATTGAAGTTGTAAAAATTGACTATGATAGCTCTGTGGTAACATTTTCTGAGCTTTTAGATAAATTCTTTTTTATTCACGATCCAACTTCTGTAAATCGTCAAGGTCCGGATGTAGGAACTCAGTATAGATCTGTAATTTTTTATAACTCTAACGAAGAAAAAGAAATAGCTGAGAAAAAAATCAAAGAAATAAATGAGTCCGGTGAGTACGATCGAGAAGTGGCAACAGATTTAATGGAGTCAGTAGAATTCTATGAAGCCGAGGAATATCATCAGGATTTTGTAGAAAAAAATGGTAAGATTTGTTACCACCAGCTCTATGTTGAAAACAAACAGTCTTCTAAAAACTAAAAAAGAATTGGCGCCTTTAAATTAATAAAGACGCCAAATAAATAGTAGTTAACCTTTAACTACTTCTCTTGTATTTGCATTATGTGACTCAGTAAATGGAATTTCCACAGTAACTGCATCTACTGGCTCTCCTGGAGTGTCAGCATAAATATCAGGCAAATGAACTTTAAATTTTTTACCAATTTCCCATTTAGGAAAACCGTTAGCATTTAAAGTGCCATCAAAAGGAACATATCCCATTGCAATATTCACACCTTTTTCTGGATGAAACCATGGAGATGTAATGAATCCACATGGGTCTCCGCCTTCGCCTGGAGATACAAGCCAAAAGTCTGGCGCGTACTCTTCAATTGGCTTTCCACCAATCTCCATACCCACTAATTGAAGTTTATATGGAGATTTTCCAGCCTTAAGATCTGCTCCCATTTTTTCTAGAGCTTCTTTTCCAATGTAGTCACCTTTCTTAGCCCACTCACCTTTTCCAGAAAGTGAAACTTGATAACCTAAATTGCATTGGAACGGATTGTGTTCATTGTCCATATCTTGACCCCATGATAGAATTCCAGCCTGAATCCTTCTATGGTGTGCAGGTGCAATAACCATAAGACTATGTTTTTTACCTGCTTCAACAACAGCATCCCACATATCATCAGCGTATTTTGTTGCATCTCTAAGATAAATTTCATAACCAGCTTCTCCTGAGAAACCTGATTGAGAGATCACACAGCTTCTTCCACCAACGGTAGCCTCAGCTAATCCATAGAATGGCATGTTATCAAGATCAACTTGATCACCAATTAGGTCTTTCATCAAAGCTAAAGATTTAGGTCCTTGAATCTGCACAGGGCAAGCATCAATTTCATCAATCTCTACGTTAAAACGCTTATCAGCATTTACACCTTGTAAATATAAACCAATATCAGAGTCAGATAAACTGAACCAAAATTCATCTTCAGAAATTCGAAGTAATATTGGATCATTTAAAACTCCACCCTTGTAATTACAAAGAATTACATATCGAGCTCGCATTGGAGAAATTTTAGTAGCATCACGAGTGATTACATAATCAGTAAATTTCTCTGCATCCGGTCCTTTTACTCTAATTTGTCTTTCAACGGCAACGTTCCACATTGTTACATGGTTCTTGATTGCTTCGTACTCTACCATTGCGCCACCATCTTCAGGCTTTACATATCCACGTGGGTGATAAATACGGTTGTAGACAGTTGCTCTCCAGCATCCATGTTCAATTGACTTGTGCCAATAAGGTGACTTTCTTACACGAGTAGAGATTAACATCTGTACTGCAGTAGGTCCACTTTGTCTCAAGTTGTAAGGAACATGTCTATCACTTTGATCAACTGTAGTGTTATGCTCTATTTTTTTAGACATAATAGTTCTCCTTTTCTAACCATTCTTTAGTTTTTTTTATTCCACCAAATGCATAAATGTGGAAATTGTTTACATTGTTTTTAACTTCTTGAATGACCTCATCAGGTGTCTGAACGTTCAATAAGTCAAAAATTTTGCCTGCATTTTTTTTTGCAAAATTAAGTGAGTTTTTTAAGCCAACAAATCCAGCGAACTTAACTAATGTCTTTATCGAAGCTGGTCCTGCTACACCTATGTGCACAGGAAGAGGCATACGATTGACATAGTCGATTATTGCATCTGTATCTTGAGTCCATTGAGTAACAATATAATCAGCAAATGGTGCTTTTGATTTCATTGCTTCTTCAATTGTATCATTATCCATATTAGGTGAGCCTTCTGGATGTCCTGCAATACCTATTTTAAGTCCGTCAAACAAACCTGTTTCAATTAATTGAAGCGAACAATGATAGTCACCTAGAATATCTCGATCACCTCCTATAATTAAGACTTGCTTAACTCCTCCCTCTTTTATTTGAGAAACAAATTCTTTTAGCATGTCTAAGTTTTTGATTGATCGTGCAGGAAAATGAGGGATTGCGTTATAACCTGAATTAACAAGATTTATTGACTGTTTAATGACATCTTTATATTCAGTGCCAGGTAAAAAAGTTACATAAATATCATTAATTTTTGGAAGATCATCAAGCACAGTACGTGTTGTAACTTCTAATGAAAAATTAACATTCCCCATAAATCCAACAATGTATACGCTTAAGCCACGCGACTCTGAAGAACCATTGCTTGGCTTAATTTTGCAAGGTTCTATGGTCTCCTCAATTGAGAAATTTAGATAGATTTTTCCTTTCTGACAACATATTTTTTCATAGACAACAATATTTAAACTTTCTAAGGTGATCGCCTCTTTAACAATTAAGAAGGAAACTTATGACCACTCTCTCAGATATTGAAATTGCAAGACAAAATTCTATGGTGCAAATTGAGGACGTCGCCAAGAAGCTAAACCTCACAGAAGAGTCTCTGCAAAAATTTGGTCATCACATTGCAAAAATTGACACAACTAAGCTAAAAGACCTTGATAAAGCTGAAAATGGCAAACTGATTCTTGTGACTGCTATTTCTCCAACTCCAGCAGGAGAAGGAAAAACAACAACATCTGTAGGACTTAATGATGCATTAAACAAAATTGGCAAACAATCAATTGTCTGCTTAAGAGAGCCTAGCCTTGGACCTTGCTTTGGTGTCAAAGGTGGTGCAGCTGGTGGAGGTTACGCTCAAGTCGTTCCAATGGAGAAAATAAATTTACATTTTACTGGTGATTTCCACGCAATTACGTCAGCTCATAATTTACTTTCATCATTAATTGATAATCATATTTACTGGGGAAACAAATTAGAAATTGACGTAAGAAGGATTGTATGGGGTCGTGTTGTTGATTTGAATGATCGATCATTAAGAGCGGTAAATGTCAATTTAGGTGGAGTAGCAAATGGTTTTCCTCGTGAAGAAAAATTTGATATTACTGTTGCCTCAGAAGTAATGGCAATTTTTTGCTTATCTACAAGTCTAGAGGATTTACAAAATAGACTTGGAAAAATTATTATTGGTTACACTAGAGATAGAAAAGAAATACGAGCAAGAGAATTAAATGCAGATGGAGCAATGACAACTTTACTTAAAGATGCATTTCTTCCAAATTTAGTCCAAACGCTAGAAAAGAATCCTGCAATCATTCATGGTGGTCCTTTTGCAAACATCGCCCATGGTTGCAATTCATTAATCGCTACACAAACAGCTTTAAAATTGAGTGATTATGTTGTTACTGAAGCTGGTTTTGGTGCTGATCTTGGTGCAGAGAAATTTCTTGATATAAAATGTCGAAAAGGAGATTTAAAACCATCAGCAATTGTATTGGTTGCAACAGTTCGCGCACTTAAAATGCATGGTGGCGTAGATAAAAAAGAACTAAAGGGTGAAAATGTTGAAGCTGTCAAAAAGGGATTGGCTAATTTAGAACAGCACATTGCAAATATTAAAAAATTTAATGTTCCCGTATCAGTTGCTATCAATCATTTTAGCCTAGATACAGAAAGTGAACTCAAAGTAGTTGAAGAATGCTGTAAAAATTTAGGAGTAAAAGCGTTTAATTGTAAACATTGGGCTGATGGAGGCGCTGGTGCAACTGACCTTGCTGAACATGTTGCTTCAGTTGCTGAAAGTGGAGAGGCAGATCTTAAACATTTATACTCTAGCGAAACTACTCTTTGGGAAAAAATGAGAACTATTGCAACTGAAATTTATGGTGCTGATGATATAATTGCTGATCAGAAAATTAAAAGCCAATTTGATGAACTTCAAAAAGACTATGGCTCTTACCCTATCTGTGTTGCTAAAACTCAGTATAGTTTTTCAACTGATCCTAATTTACGAGGAGCGCCTAAAGGTCATGTTGTTCCAATTCGTGAAATCAGACTTGCTGCTGGAGCAGAGTTTCTTGTCGTTGTTTGTGATAAAATTATGACAATGCCTGGCCTTCCAAGAGTGCCTGCTGCTGACGCAATACACTTGAATAAAGACGGAGAAATTGAAGGACTATTTTAATGACTGATATGTATAATACAAATTTAGATAAAAATGATGCTAATTTTGTTCCTCTTACTCCACTGAGTTTTCTTAAAAGATCAGCCGAGGTTTATCCTCATAAAACATCAATAGTGCATGGAGAAAGAATTTACAATTGGGAGCAGACTTACAAAAGAAGTTTGCAATTTGCTAGTGCACTATCAAAACATGGTATTGGAAAGAATGATACTGTTTCAATCTTGTCATTTAATACACCTGAAATTTACGAAGCACACTATGCAGTTCCTATGATAGGTGCGGTTTTAAATACAATTAATATTCGATTAGATGTTGAAACAATAGCTTATATTCTTGAACATAGTGAAGCCAAAGCTCTTATAACTGATACAGAGCTTTCGCCGACAGTTAAAAAAAGTTTAGAAAAATTAAATAAAGATATTCTTGTAATTGATATAGTGGATTCTTTAGCCAATCTCCCTGAAGGATCAGGTGATAGATTAGGCAAATATGAATATGAAGAATTTCTTAGTCAAGGTGAT
>JAQWTH010000006.1 GCA_029242795.1 Candidatus Pelagibacterales bacterium
CGACCGGCCCCCAAAAAAGCATCAAGGTAGGTTTAACTTGCTTTGGTGCTTTTTTGATATAAATTCCCCAAAATCATAAATACTTTTAAATAATCTTGAGAATTTCACAATGGCAAAGATCAAATACATTGAACACAATGGTAGGGAACATGAAATCGATGTTTCAAGTGGTCTTACAGTCATGGAAGGGGCAATTAAAAATAACATACCCGGAATTGACGCTGATTGTGGCGGTGCATGTGCATGTGCAACATGCCACGTGTATATAAATCAAGATTGGGTTGATAAATTAAATCCTAAAGAAGACACTGAAGAAGATATGTTAGATTTTGCTTTTGATGTAAAAGACAACTCTCGACTTAGCTGTCAAATCTCAGTTACTGACGAATTAGATGGTTTAATAGTGAATTTACCAGAAAAACAGTTTTAGTTATCTAAAGTGTCACATGTTAGAGTTTCTTGATTTTTATATAATTCATCAATATTAGACTCATTTCCTAAAAATCTTCTAATTAATACTGCCCCTTTATTTGATGGAGAAAATATAGCATATCCATCATTTATTTTAGTTGGTTTTGAATTCGGTCCAAAGAGATAAACTTTTACATTGTCACTATTAATATCCATATCATTAATAATTGCATAGTTATCTGAATTAGAAGCATAAAAAGACATAGCCCAATATGTATTGAGAACATCAGAAGTTATTACCACTGGTGAGTATGAAGCGTCATATGCACAGACTGAATATAACAGATCTGGACTAGGTCTAATGACTGTTCTCGAGTTTGAGTCTACTTTGTCAGAATGAATTATTTTATTTACCGATGTAGAGGCAATATCTCGATCAAATTTCCACATCTTAAAAGTTGGGTAATAAATAATAAAAGCAAGGTGCAAAATTGTACCTAAAAATAAAAGAATAAATATTTTGTTTAGTAAAGGTCTCATTCTATGCATTTAACCTTTTCAATAATTGGCAAGTTGACCCTTCTTAAATTTGAAAAAAATTCTTCACCTGGATAATAGATTCTAAGAGAGACATTAAAGTTTTCGTCTTGATTAACTCGAAGCCAGTTTTCATTTGAGACGTCAGAGATGAAATCATTATCACCTAAAAAGTAAATCTCAAATCCTCCATTTGCATTATAATTGATTGTTTCACTATTATAGGAATAGAGTTTTTCAGTATTTTCAATTAAGAAACCATCATTTGCGTAAGCAGTAATGCTCCACCATCTTGACTCAATATCTTCACCACTTAGTCTATATAGACAGTTGCCATTCAAAGGTTGGTCTTCAATATCAATTTCAGTCTGATAATAAGCTTGTTCAGGTTTTTTACTTGCAAAAGTACCAGCTGCAGCAACAGCGGCTCTTGTATATATACTTCTGTCAGGATCGCCGGGTGATGGAAGGATCGTCCATATATCATTTTTAATAAATGCTATTTTAGGATAAATTTTTATAGCTATGACCGTTTCTAAGGCAGCTATTATTAAAATTATGATAAAGTATAACAGGTATTTACGAGCAAAAATCATTGTAAAATCGTTAATTAATACTATTTAATAGCATATAATTATAGATTAACAAATGCCTGATCAAATAAAGACTGACTGCTTAATTGTTGGAGCTGGACCCGTAGGACTGTTTGCAGTATTTGAACTTGGCATTCTAGGAATAAATGCTGAAGTTATTGACAACCTAGATAAGATTGGAGGTCAGTGCGCAGAACTATATCCTGATAAACCTATATATGATATCCCTGGTCTACCAGAATGCACTGGCCAATCTTTAATTGACAACTTACTAAAGCAGATTAAGCCATTTAAAACAAACTTTCATCTCAACCAGAGAGTCGACTCGATCAAAAAGATTGATGATCAGTGGCTTGCAGTTACTTCTTCTGGAAACGAAATACTTACACCAAATATATTTATTGCAGGAGGAGTAGGATCTTTTGAGCCAAGAAAACCACCAATTGATGGAATTAATAAATTTGAAAATAAAGGACTCTCTTATTCGGTTATAAATAAAGATTATTATAAAGATAAAAAAATCGTAATTTTCGGTGGGGGAGATTCTGCACTAGATTGGACCGTTGAGCTAGCAAAGATTGCGAAAAAAATAATTTTAGTTCACAGAAGAGACGAATTTAAAGCTTTTGAACATACAGTTAATCAAATGCGTGAACTTGTTAAAAGTGGAAAGGTAGAGCTTCTTACTAAGTATCAAATTAATAATATTTTAGGCGATGATAATGTATCTTCTGTTGAAATTAAAAATAATGATGGAAACTTGGAAACAAGAGAGTGCGATGAAGTACTTATCTTTCATGGATTGAAAATGGAACTTGGGCCAATAAATGATTGGGGGCTAAATCTTGATGAAAAGCAAATTTCGGTAAATACAGAAGATTTTGAAACTAATTTGCCTGGGATTTTTGCGATTGGAGATATTTCAAATTATCCTGGCAAACTTAAACTAATATTGTCCGGATTTCATGAAGCAGCATTAGCGGCACAAACAGCTTTTAAAAGAGCTCGACCTGATGAAAATCTTGTATTTAGATATACAACATCGTCAAAAGATATTCAGGAAAAACTTGGAGTAAAATAGTGCTCGGCAAACTATACACACAGCATGTGTGTCCTCATATTATAAATTTTGCTATGCAAAATAAAGTTATTTCTAAGCAAAGAGAAAAGATTATACCTTCAGCTAGAGGCAGAGTACTTGAAATTGGTATAGGATCTGGCTTAAATTTTTCACTTTATGATAAATCAAAAATTAATGAAGTATTTGCTGTAGAGCCAGATAATATTTTACTTGAGAAAGCAAAAAAAAGAGCACTTGATAACAACATTGATTTAAATATTGAAAAAATTTCAGCCGAGATGCTTCCGTATGAGAATGATTTTTTTGATACAATAATTAGCACTTATACAATGTGTTCTATCTCAGATTTAAATTCTGCCTTAAAGGAAATTAGAAGAGTTTTAAAAAAAGATGGAATATTTTTATTTTCTGAACATGGTAAATCTCCTGATGATAATATTTATAAATGGCAGAAAAGGTTAAATCCTATTCAAGGAGCTTTATTTGGCGGTTGTCAATTAGATGTTGATATTCAAACCACATTGAATACATCTAAATTTGAATTTCATAATATTGAGAGTATGTATGTGCGTGGGCCTAAATTTTTAAGTTATCATTATTGGGGAACAGCAAGAAAAATATGATAAATGACACTAAAATGAATTCTGTACTTAATTATGTACTAAAGAACGCTAAGCAAGATGACCCGCATTCAGTATTAGATGCAATTGACTCTTTCGTCTTAGAAACCGACACTTTTTTGATGAATGTAGGTCCTGAAAAAGGAAAATTACTAGCTGAGACAATAAAAGATCTTATGCCTTTAAAAGCATTGGAGCTTGGATCATTCCTTGGATACTCTGCAATAACCATAGCTATGTTTTTACCAAAAGCAGGTTCTTTAGTTAGCATTGATCATGATATAGACTCAATTACTGCGTCCAAGAAAATAGTAAAATATGCAGGACTAGAAAATAAAGTGCACTTTATAAACTCAGCATCTGATGAAGCAATTAGTAATTTAGAAGAAGCCTTTGATTTTATATTCATTGATCATGAAAAAAATCGTTATTACAGTGATTTATTGTTAATGGAAAAATTAAATTTGATAAATAAAGGTGGAATTGTTTTTGCTGATAATGTTGGTATTTTCGAGGACAAAATGAAAGATTATTTTGCTCATGTTAGAGACTCGGGCGCATATACATCAAAAAATATTGGAGCACATTTAGAATACCGAGATAATGTTTATGATGCAGTTGAAATTTCAAAATTTAATTAGATAATGGATTTATGAATAGTTTTTATAATGTATTAGTAATTGGAGCAGGAATATCTGGTATTGGGGCAGGACATTATTTAAAAAAAAATTGTCCGAATAAGAGTTTTGCTATTATTGAAAATAGAGACTCTATCGGTGGCACATGGGATCTATTTAAGTATCCAGGAATAAGGTCGGACTCCGATATGTTTACTTTAGGATATGCTTTTAAACCATGGATAAGTGAAAAAGCTATTGCAGATGGACCATCAATTCTTGAGTATTTAAATGAGACGGTTAGAGAAAATAATCTTAAAGAAAATATAAATTTTAATAAAAAAGTGATCTCAGCACATTGGAGATCAGAAGATGATTTGTGGAAAGTTGTAATAAAAGACAATATTTCTGAGGAAGAAAAAGAAGTTACATGTAATTTTTTATTTATGTGTACAGGTTATTATAAGTATGAAAATGGCTATACTCCCGATTTTCAAGGTATTGAAAATTTTAACGGCCAAGTCATTCATCCTCAGCATTGGCCTGAAAACCTGAATTACGAAAATAAAAAAGTAATTGTAATTGGTAGCGGAGCAACTGCTGCAACAATAGTTCCAGAATTGTCAAAAAAAACTAAATATGTAACAATGTTGCAGAGATCCCCTACATATTTTGTTTCTTATCCAGATATAGACTTATTAGCCAATCGATTGAGAAAGATTTTGCCAAAAAGTCTCGCTTATACGATTATTAGATTAAGAAATGTATTCTTTCAACAATGGCTTTATACCTTATGTAGGAAATACCCCAAGTTCATTAAAAAAAGATTATTAAAAGCCGTTAAAGATGTATTGCCTAATGCAAATATAGAAAAAGATTTTAATCCTCGCTACAACCCTTGGGAACAAAGAATGTGTCTTGTGCCAAATGGGGATTTGTTTGAGTCAATTAAGAGTAATGGCGTAAAAATAGAAACAGATGAAATTGAACACTTTCAAAACAATGGCATTAAACTTAAGTCATCCAAAGAACTTGAAGCCGATATAGTTATTACAGCTACTGGTCTCAATCTTCAGCAGTTTGGAGGAACAGAAATATTTGTAGATAATAATAAAATTAATCCAGCTGAAACAATGACATATAAAAGCATGATGTTCAGTGGAATTCCTAATTTTGCTAATTCTTTTGGTTATATTAATGCATCTTGGACTCTAAAAGCAGATTTAACATGTGAGTTTGTATGCAAACTTTTAAACCATATGGATAAAAATGGTTTCAGTTCTTGCGTTCCTAAGCCAGACCAGTCAGTAAAAGAACAAGAGGATTGGCTTGTTTCTGAATTTTCGTCAGGGTACATTCATAGAGCAATTCATCTTTTTCCTAAGACAGGTGATAAATCTCCTTGGACGAATAATCAGAATTATTTTAAGGATTTTTATGAGATTAAGTTTGGTAAAGTAAATGATGGTGCAATTTCATTTAAACAAGAAAAAATTGCCTAATTACTGATTTGTCATTTTTCTTAGTTCGTACTTCAAAATCTTTCCAGTAGATGTTTTTGGCAGCTCAGTAAATATTACTTTTTTGGGACATTTAAATCCTGCAAGTGTATCTTTGCAAAAATTAATAATATCCTTATCGCTTACACTGTCATTTGTGTCCTTTAGTTCGATGAATGCACACGGGGTTTCACCCCATTTTTCGTCAGGTTGCGCAACAACTGCAGCAAATAAAACCGAAGGATGCTTATAAAGTGTATTTTCAATTTCCACTGAGGAAATATTTTCACCACCAGATATAATGATATCTTTACTTCGATCTTTAATCTGAATGTATCCGTTTGGGTACATAACAGCTAAATCACCTGAGTGAAACCATCCTTGCGCCATAGATTTATCAGACTCTTCTTTGTTTTTTAGATAGCCTTTCATAACACAGTTACCTCGGATCATTATCTCTCCAATTTCTTCACCATTATTTTCAACAGGTTGCATCGTTTCAGGATTTAAAACTGCAAGAGATTCCATCATAGGAAAATTAACACCTTGTCTTGATTTTAATTGAGCTTGTTCTTCCGCAGACAGATCATTCCATTCTTCTTGCCATGCACATATTGAAACATGGCCATAAGTTTCTGTTAAGCCGTAAACATGATTGACTTTTAATCCCATTTTTTGAACCGCTTCAAGTGTAGCAGCTGGTGGAGGGGCGCCAGCAGTTACAACATTCACAGTATGATTAATTTCTCTTTTCTCTTCAGCTGTTGCTTGTGCTAAAAAATTTAAAACAATTGGTGCGCCACCAAAATGAGTAACATTATGATCTGCTATTGCATCAAACATATTTTTAGCAGATACATAACGCATGCATATACTTGTTCCAGCCAATGCAGTTAGTGTGTATGGGTTTCCCCAGCCATTACAATGAAACATAGGAACTATCCACATATAGGTTGGGTGCATAGGCATACTTAGGGCTGTCACTGTGCCAAGAGACATCAAGTAAGATCCCCGATGATGATAAACAACTCCTTTAGGAAGACCCGTTGTACCAGATGTGTAATTAAGAGCGATTGAGTCCCATTCATCTGAAGGCATCATAAATTCAAAATCTTGATCACCTTGACTAAGAAATTCTTCATATTCATATTTGCCTAATCTATCACCTGATCCTTCAGGGAGATTGGCTAAAGAATCCACTATATCAATTACAAGAATATCTTTATTTAATTTTTCTAAACTTTTTTTAACTGTCGG
>JAQWTH010000012.1 GCA_029242795.1 Candidatus Pelagibacterales bacterium
AACAAAAAAAAGTGCTAGTAAGAGGTTTAAATTAACAGCCTCTGGTAAAGTTAAATCATATCAGGCAGGTAAAGCCCACGGCATGATCAAGCGAACAAATGCGCAAATTCGAAATCAAAGAGGTTCGACAATTCTATCTGACCAAGATGCTCGTATTGTGAAAAAATTTTTACCATACTGATAAAAATATTTAATTAAGAGAGTTTATGGCAAGAGTAAAAAGAGGTGTTACTACACACGCAAAACATAAAAAAGTTATTAAGCAAGCTAAAGGTTTTCGCGGCAGAAGGAAAAATACTTTTAAAGTAGCCAAACAAGCTGTTGAAAAATCAATGCAGTATGCTTATAGGGACCGCAAAGTGAAGAAAAGAGAGTTTAGATCTCTATGGCTTCAAAGAATCAACGCTGGTGCGCGTGAGATGGGTGTTTCTTACTCAGTATTTATAAATGGTCTAAAAAAATTGAATGTAGATATTGATAGAAAAATGCTTGCTGAGCTTGCTATGCATGAGCCTAGTTCGTTTGAATTCCTAGTTGAAAAAGCTAAGACTGCTACAAAGTAATTTAAATTCTTCTAAATCATAGATTACTATTACCGCTTAAATCTAAATCTGATATTGTCTTGTAATAATGGATAAATACAAAGATATACACTCTTCAGTTTCTTCAAAAAAAGAAAATATTAATGATTTAGAAACCTTGGAATCATTCAGACAAGAGTTCTTAGGAAAGAGAGGTTCTATTTCTCTTGCCATGAAGGACTTGAGCAAACTTGAGCCCGATGAGCGTAAAAAATATGCTGAAGAATTAAATATTATTAAAGATACTGTTCTATCTTTTGTTAAACTGAAAACAGAAGAAATAAATAACGAAATTTTAGATAAACAAATTAAAACGGAATCTCTTGATGTTACACTTTCTGTCAGTAGTCCATCAGGAACTATCCATCCTATAACCCAGGTCATTGATGAGGTGATAGCAATCTTTGCAGATTTAGATTTTTGTGTAGCTGAAGGACCAGAAATTGAAACTGATTACAACAATTTTACTGCGCTAAATACTTCTGAACATCATCCAGCAAGGCAAATGCACGATACATTTTATGTAAATTCTAAGACAGATGGTATGCAAAACGTAATGAGGACGCATACTTCTCCCGTCCAAATAAGAAGTATGTTATCTCAAGAGCCTCCAATTAGGCTTATCGCTCCAGGAAAGACTTTTCGATGTGATAATGATCAAACTCATACTCCAATGTTTCATCAAGTTGAGGGTCTTGTCATAGATAAAGAAAGTAATATGGGTCATTTAAAAGGATGTCTTGAAATATTTTTAAAATCATTTTTTGAAACGGATAGTCTAAATATGCGATTTAGACCGAGTCATTTTCCTTTCACTGAACCCTCAGCAGAAGTAGATATTAGTTATCAAAAGAAAGGTAATCAATTAATCATTGGCAAAGGTTCAGATTGGTTAGAGATTCTTGGATGTGGAATGGTTCATCCAAAAGTATTAAGAAACGTTAATATTGATCCAGATGTATATCAAGGTTATGCCTTTGGTATGGGCATTGAAAGACTTGCAATGTTAAAATATGGAATCAGTGATCTAAGAACCTTTTTTGAAAATGACATTGACTGGAACCAACACTACGGATTTTCTCCTCTCAACATGCCCACAATTTTTGGAGATCTAAGTTAATGAAGTTCACAATTTCATGGTTAAAAGAGCATCTAGATACACAAAAATCTGATCAAGAATTAATTGATAGTCTGACTAATATTGGACTAGAGGTTGAAGATGTAGTTAATGCAAGTGAAATTTTCTCAAACCTTACTGTTGCTCAAGTTGTTGAGGAAAAAAAGCATCCAAATGCAGATAAATTAAAAGTTTGTAGGGTTGATATTGGTTCAGATATTGTTGATGTAGTTTGTGGAGCTCCAAATGTAGAAAAAGATATGAAGGTTGTTTATGCACCTCCTGGATCAACTATTCCATCTACTCAAATGAAACTAAAAGCATCTAAAATACGTGGCGTCGAGTCTCTTGGAATGATGTGCTCTGAATTTGAGCTTGGAATTTCAGATGATCATGACGGAATCATTAAGCTTGATGATAGTGTAAAAGTGGGCCAACCATATGCTGAAATTGCAGGACTAAATGATACAATGATAGAAATTGGCATTACTCCAAATCGCCAAGATTGTCTTGGTGTTTCTGGTGTTGCAAGAGATCTATCTGCTGCTGGATTAGGAACATTAAACAAAAGAAAAATTAAAAATAATAAGGGTAAATTAAAATCACCCATCCAAATTGACATAGTTGATAATAAAGCATGCCCTGCTTTTGCTGGAAGATATATAAAAAATGTAAAAAATATTGAGAGTCCCGATTGGTTAAAAAATAAATTAAAGTCAATTGGTCTTAGGCCGATTTCAGCATTGGTAGATATAACAAACTTTGTCATGTTTGATATGAACCGTCCTTTACACGTTTATGATGCTGACAAAATCAATGAAAAAATAATTGTCAGATCTTCTCAAAAAGGTGAGTCATTTAAAGCGTTAGATGATAAAGAGTATCATCTAGAAGATGGTATGTGCGTTATAGCGGACAAATCTAAAGTACTGGGTCTAGGTGGAATAATGGGGGGAGATGAAACAGGATGTACGCCAAGCACTGTAAATGTTCTTCTAGAGTCAGCTCTTTTTGATCCAGTTAATACTGCAAAAACAGGAAGACAATTATCAATATTAAGTGATGCAAGATATCGATTTGAGCGTGGGGTAGACCCTAATTCAGTTGAAGCTGGAATAGATTTAGCATCTCAATTAATAATTGAGATTTGTGGGGGCGAGTTAAATGAAACAACAATTGCAGGAAAGATTCCTATTATAAATAAAACAATATCATTGAGTATTGAGAGATTAAAAAAGAGACTAGGAATTGATATTGATGAAAAGGAGACCCAAGTTATCCTAAAAAATTTGGGAATTAAAACTATAAAAAAAGGTAATGATATTTTATGTGAAATTCCTTCCTGGAGACAAGATATTAGCGAAGAAGCAGACTTATCTGAAGAGATTATTAGAATAAAAGGATATAATTCTTTGCCAACATTAGATATTCGATCACCAGATAAAGTAAACAAATTGATATTAAAAGAGTCGCAGAAAAGAATTTCTCGTGCAAAAAGGTTATTAGTATCTAAATCTTACAATGAACTCATTACATGGTCTTTTTCATCTTCAGAAGATAGTTCTTTTTATAATAATTTAGATAACTTAAAAATTTTAAATCCAATTTCAGAGGTATTAGATGTACTGAGACCTAGCTTGATACCTAATTTAATCAGTGCAGTTAAAAAAAATTTAGCAAGAGACCATAGTTCTTTTTCATTTTTTGAAATTGGTAATCAATTTTTATCATCTAATCCAGGTGATCAGGTTTGTGTTGCTTGTGGCGTTAGAGCTGGAATAAAACAAGCAAAAGACTGGAGAGACCAAGAAAATTTATATGATATATATGATGTGAAGAGAGATATGATTGACGTCATTAATCATATCTTACCTCAGAAAAATAAATTAGAAGTCATTAAAGAAGCTCCTATTTGGTATCATTCAGGAAGATCAGGAACATTAATGCTCAATAAATCAATCAAAGTTGGTTTTTTTGGTGAGTTGAATCCTAAAATAGTAAATTTTTATAAAATAAAAGACAGGATCAATTTATTTGAAATTTTTCTTGATGATGTTCCTTTTATTTCAAAAAAATCTACAAATAAGTCTGCTTTTAACCAGAGTAATTATCAAAAAGTATACAGAGACTTTGCATTTGTTGTTGACTCGAATATAGATGGCAATGATATCGTTCTTAGCGCTCTAAAAGTTGATCAAAACTTAATTAAGTCAGTAGATATTTTTGATATTTTTACAGACCCCAGCATTGGCAAAGACAAAAAGTCTCTTGCAATAAAGGTGACTATGCAAGCAAAGGATAGAACATTAAGTGACAATGATATTCAAGATTTATGTTCAAAAATTATCTCAACTATTGAAAAAGAAACATCAGGAACAGTTCGTTCCTAAAATATTTTAGTAAATGTCTGAAGTAACTAATATAAGAAATTTTTCAATTATTGCGCATATTGATCATGGAAAATCTACATTAGCGGATAGATTGATTCAATTCTGTGGAGCTTTATCTAATAGAGAGATGAAAGAGCAGGTACTAGACTCAATGGACATTGAAAGAGAGCGAGGTATTACTATTAAAGCTCAAACTGTAAGACTCGAGTACAATGCTAAAGATGGTGAAAAATATATTTTAAATATTATTGATACGCCTGGACATGTAGATTTTAGCTATGAGGTTAATAGATCTTTGTCAGCATGCGAAGGCTCTCTTCTTGTTGTTGATGCAAGTCAAGGAGTGGAGGCACAAACATTGGCTAACCTCTATCAAGCTGTTGAGAATGATCATATAATTATACCTGTTTTAAATAAAATAGACTTGCCTGCAGCTGATCCTGAAAGAGTGAAAAAACAAATCAAGGAAATTCTTGGCGTTGATACTTCTAATGTTTTAGAAATATCTGCTAAATCAGGAATTGGGATTGAAGATGTATTGGAAACAGTTGTATCAGAATTGTCTCCTCCAACGGGTGAGCCTAATAATAAATTGAAAGCCATGCTAGTTGATAGTTGGTACGATGCTTACTTGGGTGTTGTAATATTGGTAAGAGTGATTGATGGATCAATAAAGAAGGGAATGGAAGTAAAATTTCATGCAACAAATTCAAGGCATTTAATTGAGAGAGTCGGAACATTTAATCCAAAAATGACCTTTGTTGATGAAATAAAAACTGGTGAGTTGGGATATATAACTGCAGCAATAAAGGAAGTGGCTCAGACCAAGGTGGGTGATACAATTATAATGGCTAATGATAAGGAAACACTGCCATTACCAGGGTTTAAGCCCAGTCAACCAGTCGTATTTTGTGGTTTATTTCCCACAAATGCTGCAGATTTTAAATTTTTAAAAGATGCTTTAGCGAAACTAAGACTTAACGATTCTAGTTTTCATTTTGAACAAGAAACATCAGCTGCTTTAGGCATGGGTTTTAGATGTGGTTTCCTTGGTTTATTGCATCTTGAAATAATAGTTGAAAGATTAGATCGTGAATTTGATATAGATCTTATTACAACAGCCCCAAGTGTAATTTATAATATTGAAATGAACAAAGGCGAGATGATTGAGCTGCATAACCCAGCTGATATGCCAGATACAACGCTGATAAAATCAATTTCTGAGCCTTGGATTAAAGCTACTATAATTTGCCCAAATGAGTTTGTAGGCAATATTATTTCATTATGTGAAGATAAAAGAGGAATTCAATTAGAATTAAGTTATTCGGAAACAAGAGTTATTTTAATATATCAATTACCATTAAATGAAATTGTTTTTGATTTTTATGATCGTCTTAAATCAATTTCAAGTGGTTATGCAAGTTTTGACTATGAAATAGATAAGTATAAAGAGAGTGATCTTGTTAAATTAAGCCTACTAGTCAATGCTGAGCCAGTAGATGCTTTATCCATGATTGTTTATAGAGATTTTTCAGAGAGAAAAGGAAGAGCAATTTGTGAAAAATTAAAAGAACTTATTCCAAGACATCAATTTCACATACCTATTCAAGCTGCTATAGGTGGTAAAATAATTGCAAGAGAGACTGTTAGTGGTTATAGAAAAAATGTGATCGAAAAAATTCATGGTGGTGGAGCAACTGATAGAAAAAGAAAGCTTTTAGACAAGCAAAAGAAAGGAAAACAACGCCTAAGAACTTTTGGAAAAGTAGATATTCCTCAAGAAGCGTTTATTGCTGCACTTAAAGTTGAATAAGGAAAGGTGGCCGAGTGGTTGAAGGCGCACGCTTGGAAAGCGTGTATGCGGGTGACCGTATCGTGGGTTCGAATCCCATCCTTTCCGCCACTTATTAAGTAAATTTAATTTAAAAAGAGTCTAATCCCCTAAGACAATACCCTCTCTTCTTGGATCAGTTCCACCTTCTAGCATTTCACCAATATGAATTGCGTTGAGACCTGAAAAATATTTTCTGTACCTTGTTTCATATCCCATTGATTCAAGTGATTGTTTAAGATTAGTTTTATCAAGAGAATCTTCTAATTCATATTTACCCCATTTATTAATTGCATGAGGTAAGGATACACTTTGTTGAATATCTAAATCCCATTCCAAGAATGCAATTACAGAGTTAATAACGAAGTTAATAATATTGCTCCCCCCTGGTGATCCAGTTACAAGAATTGGATTGCCATCTTTAAGTATAATTGTTGGAGACATAGAAGACCTTGGCCTTTTCCCTGGCTGTACTCTGTTTGCAATTAGTTTACCATCTACTTCATCTTTAAATGAAAAGTCAGTTAATTGGTTATTTAGTAAAAAGCCTCCTTGAGTCATAAGTCTTGATCCAAATGCATTCTCTATTGATGATGTCATAGATAATGCATTTCCATACTGATCAACAATCGAAATATGAGTTGTGGACGGTCGTTCAATTGAAAAATTCTTTGAATAACTTAGAGTTTGATTAAGCAATGGATCTCCAGGTTTCACATCTAATGTTCTTTCTCCCGGTTTAATTTTATCCGCTCTGGCTGCCAAGTATTTTTTGTCTATTAAAGCTTCTGTTGGAACAAATACATAGTCACTATCGGCTACATAAAGTCCTCTATCAGCGAACGCTAGTCTCGTAGCATCACCAATAATTTGCCAGGTTTTTGGATTAGAGTAACCCAATAATTTTAAATCGAATTTTTCTAAAATCCCAAGAATTTGCGCAACAGCTATCCCTCCTGATGAAGGCGGGCCCATTCCACAAACATCATAGGCTTTATACTTTATACAAACAGGAGGACGTTCAATAATCTTATAGTTTTTTAAATCTTTTTCTTCTAATAGTCCTTCTTCAAAACTTGATAGTTTCAAAGTATTCAAAATATCCTGAGCGATGATTCCTTCATAAAACTCGTCAATACCTGTGTCAGCAATTAATCTTAATGTTGAAGCATAAGGTTTGTTTTGTTTAATTTCTTGGTGAGCCAAAGCTACTCCGCTTGGGAAAAAATAATCTCTTGTTTGTCTGAAATTATGAAGTCTCTTTTCATCTCTCTTAATCGATTCTGATAATTTTTTAGATACGGAAAAACCATTTTCACTTAGAAGGATGCCATTATCAAATAACTCATTCCATTTCAATAAACCCCATCTTTGATGTGCTTCAAAAAGTAACGCAGGTACCCCAGGAGTGCCAACAGAAAGACTGCCGATGACAGCATCAAAAAATTTCATTGGTTTACCATTTTCTTTTTGAAATCTTGATGATGAGGCACTTAGAGGAGCTGTTTCTCTTCCATCAAGTGTCGTAATAATATTTTTATTATTGTCGTAGTATAATAAGAATGCTCCACCACCAAGACCCGATGACTCGGGTTCAACTAATCCAAGAACAACTTGAGCGGCAATCATCGCATCTACCGCAGTTCCACCTTTCTCTAATATTTCTGCACCTGCAACAGAGGCATAGGAATTTGCAGTAACAATCATCCAATTATGTGATATTACTTTTTTACCTTGTAACTTTTGTTTTAATGAATTTTTTACCGCAGGTGATCGTTCTTCAATTGATAGCGAGTCGAATGACTCAGGGTTCATTTTATCAGAAAGTTGGTCAGCATTGGAAATGTTAATTTGAAGTAGAAATAATGATATAAAAAAAGAAATTTTTTTAAGCATTCATAATTTTTATCATAATTTATATTAAAATACTTAGTTGATTAAAAATATATTTGTTACTATTTTTCATTTCTTTCTTCTAGATCTAAAGCACAACTGTAAAGCCTTCAAATTTTGGATTAACTAAATACAAGTTTCTATTATTGCTAGTATTTTTGTGCGCTTTTCTAAGTTCCTCTGATTTAGTCCATTTTTTAAAGTGGCTTTCACTCCTCCATGTGCTGTGAGACGCATAGAGAGTGTATTGATCATTTGACTCTCCTTTTACTAAGTTAAAACCTAAAAACCATCAACTTCATCTAAGTAAGAGTCTCTTGATTTCCATATTTTTTCAAAATCTTTCTCATTGCCGTTACTTATTTTAAATCTATTCATTGCGATAAACATTTGAAATAATTAATGCAGTTTTTGTTTTTTTCAAACAAACAATTAGTTACTAAATATCAAAAATTGCAGGATTTAAGAGACTTGTATTCAGATATAAATGACATAAGTACAATTTTTAATTTTAGGAGATATTTATGAAAATCTTAAATATTGTTTTTTTACTATTTTTATCAATTAGCATAGCTCAAAGCGCTGGTGGTTCAGGTGGCTCAGGTGGTTCAGGTGGCTCAGGTGGCTCAGGTGGCTCAGGTGGCTCAGGTGGCTCAGGTGGCTCAGATGGTTCAGGTGGCTCAGATGGTTCAGGTGGCTCAGCCAGTGATGGCAACCTATTAAGTTCTAATTATAATAGCAATCTATCAAAAATAGTTATTAAAGTTAGGAATGAAAACTTTAGTGAAGCCCTAATAGATTTGGAAAAATATGTTTATGAGAATCCAAATGATTCTAATGGATGGAATTATATTGGATTTGTTTCTAGAAAACTTAAAAAATTTGATGACGCTGAAAGGTATTATTCTGTTGGATTAGAGATAAGCCCTAACCATGTTGGAATTCTAGAATATCAGGGTGAGTTATATATAGAGACAAATAGATTAGAGATGGCTAAGCAAAATTTAAAAAAGCTTAACGACCTTTGCATTTTTAATTGCAACGAAAGAAATGAATTAAGGGATCTAATTGCTTTAGCCAATGATTAAAAAAGACTCTATTAAAGAAGGAGTGGTTTTGTTCAATGAAAAATGTGGTATTTGTAATTTTGAAATAAAACATTATAAAAAAAGATCGAAGCTAAAATTTCAAGATTGTAGTCAATTAGGTGATAAGTATCTTAAGCAACTACACATAAAGTTTGCGGATAATATTGAACTCGTGGGTGTAGATGCATTTATATATGTATGGAATAATACAAGGGGATACCATTTTCTTGCCAAAATTATTAAACTCCCAATAGTTTATGCAGTATCAAAGTTAGTATACAAAGTTATTGCTTTGTTATTATTTTATAGATTTAAAATTATGAAAAAATTAGTTTCTTAGTCTCTTTTCCAATTTTCTCACAAAGTAAGAGATAATCAAAATTAAAACTAAATATTCTAAAACAAGAAATGTATAAATTTCGAGTGGACGATATTGACTTACGACTAGCTCATTAGCTTTTCTTGTTAACTCATTTAGTCCAATTATAGAAACGAGAGATGACATTTTAATCATATAGATAAATTGATTTCCGAGAGCAGGTAATATTATTTTTATAGCCTGTGGAAGTGTGATTAATGAAAACTTTTGATACTTATTCAATCCTAAAGATGACCCCGCTTCTTTTTGACCTTTGGGTACTGCCTCAATTCCTGATCGAAATATTTCTGCAATGAATGGGCTATCGCATATACTTAGGGCTATTACTCCTGCGGTGAATGCACTAAAATTGAGATTAAAAAGTACTGGAAACCCATAGTAAACCCATAAAATCATGACTAATACAGGTATTGATCTAATTATTTCTGTATAACCAATATTGAAATATTTTAAGAAAATATTCTGACTTGAGCTCATCACAGAAATTAGAAGGCCAATTATAATTGAAAAGAATATTGCGATTAGTGATAAGTAAATTGTAAATTGTAGTCCTGAAAGTAAAAATCCTATGTTAGAGATTCCAGTCTTATTTACTGGATTTACGACATACCAACCCCATTGATAATCGCTACTACATCCAACAAGAAACAAGCAAGGTAAAATTATTTTAGCGAAAAATGTACAATTTTTATATGCGTTGAAATTCATTTATTAAGTTATACATTAGTTTATTAACCCATAACTACAATACAAAAGGAATTTAAATGAAAACTCTTAAAATTTTAGCAATCTCGTTTATCAGTATGTTTTTAACAACAGTCAATTCAACTAGCTCTACATTAGATGAAATTGTTCAAAGTGGAGTTTTGAAAGTTGGTACGACTGGAGACTTTCCAGGTTGGAGTTTCAAAAATCCAGAAACAGATTCATATGAAGGTTTTGATATTGATGTTGCAAAAAAACTTGGCGAAAGTATGGGTGTTAAGGTTGAGTTCGTTGCAACAGATTGGAAAAACTTAGTTTCTGGTGTCGTATCAAATAAATATCATATGACTTCTAGTGCATCAATTACAGCTCAGCGAGCAATTACTGCAGGTTACTCAGATTCTTACTACGGAACAGGAACTGTTGCTATGACGCTCAGTAAAAACTTAAACTCTATAGATAGCTGGGAAAAAATTAATAATTCAGATATTAGTGTTGCTGTTACATTGGGTACAGTTTTTGAGGGTGAGGCAAAAAAGTCATTTCCAGATTCTAAAATCATTGCTGTTGAAGCCCCTGCAAGAGAATATCAAGAAGTCTTATCAGGAAGAGCTGATGTATCGCTTACGAGTAAAGTAGATGCAGTAAAATTAGTTAAATTATATCCTGAATTATCAATCGTAAATTTAAATAAACCAAAAAATGCAAAATTATTTGCTATACTTTTACCTCGTGGAGATCAAGAGTGGATAAACTATTTAAATCACTGGATTGCTGATCAAAAAAATCAGGGATTTTTTAATCAAACTGCAGATAAATTTGGATTATAGGATTCAATAATTTTATTTATTTTATTCTTACAGAATAAAAATATTAATAATGCAAATGTATAATTTATTATTAAGAGAAACATAAACATTAGAATATACGAAACCTCAAATATAAGCACTGCAGGCGCTAATATTACTAGAGGTATAAATATCATTCTTAATAAATTTATAGCCATTGCATAAGATGGTTTCTGTAGTCCCTGCAATAAAGCTGATGAAATATAGAATATAGGGTAGCAAGGGCCTGCTATAGCAGCTATTTTTAAGTAAGCTGTTCCATAGTAAATTATATCACCGTTATTAGAGAAAAATCTCATTACATAAGGCGAAGAAATAAAGATAATTAAACCTCCTATTATCATTAGACCAATGCCATATTTCAGAGTTAAGAAGTAGACTTCTTTAATACGATTTAAATTGTTTGCCCCAAAATTCTGACCCACTAATGACAAAGTGGCTGTATTTAATCCTAAGATAGGAAGTAAGAATAGTTGCTCAAATCTTACACCGGTGCCATAGCCCCCAGCAGAAAAATCACCATAGCTTGAAACAAGATAGATTAAGATAAAGACACCAAATCCTACCATACCCATTGATAATCCAGATGGAATAGCTTGTTTCAATATATCTGAGATTAAAGTTATCTTAGGTTTAAAACATTCTGGTGAGAGGTATTCTCTTATTTCAGTTTTATTTATTTTGTAAATTAAATAAATTAAGCCAATTAATTCTGAAATAATTGTTGCAAGAGCAATTCCAGAAATACCCATAGCAGGTATTAAATAGAAACCATAAATGAAAAGGGGATTTAAAAGAATATTCAAAAAAAAGCTAAAAATTAAAACATTTCGATAAGATTTAGTATCACCTCTTGAGACTAAGGAGGCGTTGATAGTTACTAGTAAAAAAATCACAATTGATCCTGAAAAAATTATGTTCATATAATCTGTTGCATAACTGATAATTTGATTGTTGGATTTTAGAATTATTAATATGTCTTTTATCGAGGCAATCCCAATAAATGTAACCACGAATGTAATTATTAAGGCCACTATAATTGACTGGGCAAATAAGACTGAAGCTTTCTCAGTATCTTTTTGACCAAGAGTATTTGATATAAGAGCAGTTGTACCTGCAGAAATACCAACACTTGCTGCTATAATGATTAAATAAATAGGAAATGATTTTACAATAGCTGTAAGAGCTTCTGGAGAAATTAGACCAGCAAACTTAGAGTCCACTAAATTATACATTGTCTGAAAAAAAGTACCGACACTTGCTGGTATTGCTATTTTTTTGATTAGCTCAGTTATATTGTCTTTTGTTAAATCCATATCAGCTTAAAGCAAGCCAAATTCCAACGAACATCATTAGAGTTCCTGCAATACGGTTTATTAACTGAACATTTCCCGACTTCGTAAGAAGTTTATTCAAAGCTTTACCTCCAGTTGCGTAAATCATTAAAGAAATAAATTCAATTATTAGAATTATAAGAACCATTGCTGACATTTGTGGTATTAATGGTTTATCGTAATTCATAAATGAAGGAACCATTGCTAAAAAAAACGCCCAACCCTTGGGGTTAGCTATTGCTGTAATAAACCCTTGAGATGCGAGCTGAAATCCATTTAAACTAAATGAATGTGATCCATCGGTATTTAAAGACATTTTCCCTAAACTTCTCCACATTTGTATGCCAACATAGAAAAGATAACCCCCTCCTAAATATTTAAAAACTTCAAATGTATTTGGATAGTTGGCTATGATTGTTCCTCCGCCAACTACAGCTGTAAGAGATATTAGTAGAACGCCTGCAAGTTCACCAATCATCATTTTCATCGTATTTCTTATGCCTATAGCCATTCCCATCGTAAGAGATAAAGTCATACAAAGACCAGGAGTAATTGAAATTATGAAGAAAACTGGGATAAAGAAATATAATAAGGTGAAATCTAAAATCATGTAAATAAATGTGTTAGGCAATAATAATGATAAAAGAAGAAATTACCACAGATCTAAGCTGTATTTAATGTGTATTATCTCTTAGTAAAAGCAATATTAATAATGCTTGTAGTAATCTAAATACAGATTAGAAGAGTGTTTAAATAATCAAAATATATCACCAAAAGATAATGAATTCGTTTGCAAACTTTGGTCTTTCAAAGACCTTAGAAAAATCCATCCTTAACATGGGGTTTATTTCTCCAACTTCAGTTCAAGAAAAATCTATACCGTTTGCTCTTGAAGGAAGAGATTTGCTTGGATCAGCTCAAACTGGAACTGGAAAAACGGGAGCATTTGCAATTCCTCTGATACAAAAATTAATGCGTGATGAAGTGTCAACAGCATTGGTTTTGACGCCAACAAGAGAATTGGCTAAACAAGTACTTACTGTAATTGAAGGTCTATTGTACGGTCAAAATGCTATCAATATTTCATGTCTAATTGGAGGAGAACAAATAACCAAACAATTAAAGCAATTAAAAAGAAAACCAAGAATTGTTGTTGGTACGCCGGGTCGAATTAATGATCATTTAATAAGAAAATCTCTCAAACTAGATAGAGCAAAATTTATTGTATTAGATGAAACAGATAGAATGCTGGATATGGGTTTTGGAATTCAAATTGACCGAATTTTAAAATATATTCCAAAAGAAAGACAGACGTTGATGTTTTCAGCAACCCTTCCTGAACAAATAGTAAAATTATCTAAGAAATATTTAACTAACCCTGAACGAGTTTCAATTGGGAAAACAAATGTCGTCGCCCAGAATATTAATAATGAAATTATAAAAATTAAGAAAGAAGACAAATATAGGCTGTTACTTGAACAGCTTGATAATAGAGAGGGAACTATTTTAATTTTTGTAAAAACAAAACATGGAACAGTTAAGATGGCAAAAAATCTATCACACGATCATTTTGCCTCAGAACCTTTAAATGGAAATTTAAGACAGAACAAGCGAGATACTGTCATGAGAAAATTTAGAGAAAAGAAGTTTAGGATTATGGTTGCAACTGATATTGCAGCGAGAGGGCTTGATGTTCCACATATAGAACATGTTATTAATTATGATTTACCACAACTAGCTGAAGATTATATTCATCGTCTTGGTAGGACTGGAAGAGCAAATTCTATTGGTTCAGCAGTCACTTTTGTGTCGTCAAAAGAACTAGGTAAATGGAACGAAATACAAATTATGCTTGATCCTTCATTAAAAAAATCAAATAGTAAAAATAGCTTTTCAAAATCTAAAGAAAAGAAAAAGCCATTTAAAAGAAATAAAATTAAATCAAATTTTTCTGAAAATAAGAAAAGTGAAAAAAGGAATTACCCAAAATCAAAAAAAACCAATGATGAAGAGCCTTCTAAATTTAATAAGTTTACTAAAAAACACAAACCAGATGATGTTGATAATAAACTAAATTTTTATAAGAAAAAGAAAAGTGTCAATAAAAGAAAATATGATAAAGATAATGATACTGCAATTTCTTTTTTTAAAAAAAAGAACTCAGCAGACAAAAAATTTAAATCTAAATTTAAAACCAAAGATGATTCATCGAAAAAAGGTATTAGAAAATCTAAGAGTTCAAAAAAAACTAATTTTAAAAATAAAGCATCAAATAAACTTAAAACTTCAAATAGATTTAATAGTAAATTTTCAAGAGCAAAATAATTAAATTCCTGTATATTTGACTCATGAAACAATTAGTCAAGAATATATCACCTGCCTCTTTGGTTATTATCGGTGGTTGTGTACTCCTGCTTATTTCTTTTGGTATAAGGCATACTTCAGGCCTATATATGGTTCCAATCTCAGATCATTTGAATTCTGGTAGGGAAGTATTTGGTTTTGCAGTAGCAATTCAATTCTTAATGATAGGCATTGGTTCACCATTATTTGGCGCAATAGCAGATAAGTTTGGCTCATCCAAGGCAGCGTTATACGGGGTGATTTTATTGATCATTGGGCTTTACATGATGTCTAACGTTCAAAGTAGTTTGGAAATTATTATTTCCCAGGCAATTTTTGGACTTGGTTCCGCAGGATGCGGTACTGCTGTTGTTTTAGGAGCGGTTGGAAAAGCTGTAGAAGAAAAGAACAGAACATTATCACTTGGTATTGTTATGGCTGCAGGCTCACTAGGTCAGTTTTTAATAGTTCCATTTGCTGGATTTCTTATAAATTTTAGTGGCTGGATGCAATCAATAATTTATTTATGCTTCCTTGCGTCAATAATGGTAATTTTTTGCTTTACTCTTTCTTTGCCAAAAAAAAATGGTGAAGAAAACTATGAAGAAAATAGAAGTCTTAAAGCAGTTTTAGATGAAGCATTTGCTAACAAAAGTTATAATCTTTTGACATTAGGTTTTTTTGTTTGTGGATTTCACGTATCTTTTGTAGCAACACATTTGCCAGCATATCTAGAAGACCTCACATTGCCAATTTGGATTGGTTCATGGTCACTAGCTCTAATTGGATTATTTAATGTTTTCGGAACCCTAATATTTGGAAAGATGGGTGATAGTAAATCTAAAAAAAATTTACTTGCAATTCTTTATTCTCTGAGATCATTACTTTTTTTAATTTTTATTTTTTTACCCAAAAATGAAATTACTATATTAATCTTTGCTGCACTATTGGGTATTCTATGGCTTTCAACAGTACCTTTAACAAGTGGTATTATTTCTGTAATATTTGGATCTAGGTATATGTCCATGCTTTATGGGTTTGCATTTCTATCACATCAAATTGGTTCATTTTTAGGATCATGGTTTGGTGGAAGACTTTATGATTATTATGGATCTTACGATGTAATGTGGTGGATGTGTGTAGCATTAGGTTTTATTTCAGCTGCTGTACATATGCCAATAATTGAAAAACCATTGTCTCAACAATATTCCTAAAAATGTTTTTATTAGATTTTTTTAAGAAAAAAGATTTTAAAAAAGTTCTATCTCTCGACGGTGGAGGCGTAAGGGCACTTGCGGCAGTTATTTTCTTAAAGCAACTTGAAAAAGAAACTGGCAAATCAGTCTTTGATATATTTGATTTTTTTATGGGTGTGAGTGCAGGAGGATTAAACGCTCTTCATTTTACAATAAATAAAACAAGTGCTGAAAAATTGGAAGATTTTTGGGTAAATGATAATTTAGCTATGAGTATGCAAAAATCATTTTGGGGACAAGCTATTTTCTTAAATAGTAAACCAAAATATAACAATGAATCTAAGACAGCCTTATTAAAGGATTATTTTGAAAATAAATTAATAGCTCATTCCGATAAACCTGTTTCTGTATTGTCCTATGATGTGGAGAAAAGGAAACCACGACTTATTTCAAGTTATGATGATTCCAATATAAGCGTTATAAGCGCAATCAACGCTACATCAGCAGCACCTCTTTATTATCCAACTGTAAAAATCGAAGATGGCTCATGGTTGATTGATGGTGGAGTTGTTGCAAATAACCCTTCTCTTATTGGATACAATGAAGCAAGAAACTATTTCAAAACATCTAATATAAAAGTGTTTAGTATAGGAACAGGACTAAATTCAAAAGGATTAGATGGAAAATCTTCAGCAGAATGGGGTCCGATTGGATGGCTTAGAAATGATATTCTTGGTATCCTTTCGGAAACTCAATATGACCATGAAACTCTTTCAGATTTATTAAATGATGACTATTTTAGGGTTAACTCTTCAATGAAAGAAATAAACTTTTCTATTGATGACTATTCTTATAAAAATTTAGAAGAAATAAAAAAGATGGGATTGTTCTGGTGGTCAGAATTTGGTGACAGAGCTATAAAATTCCTCAATTTAAATTAGAATTTGCAATTTTAAAATATACATTTATAACGATCGTTGAGATTACGTCATTGTTCCTTGAAGTGGACTATTACGAAGTCTACTAAACTAACAAAAGGAATATAATTAATATGGCAACAGGTACTGTTAAATGGTTTAACCCCAATAAAGGTTATGGTTTTATAGCTCCAGATGATGGACAAAAAGATGTTTTTGTTCATATCTCTGCAGTTGAAAAAGCTAATATTAATAGCTTGAACGAAGGTCAAAAGCTAGAGTTTGAATTAGCTGATAGTAATGGCAAGACATCAGCTGTTGATCTCAAAATAGTAGAATAGTTATTTATTTATTAAGGCTGCTTACTTTTCGTATGCGGCCTTTTTAATTATTGATAAGAAATATCAATCCAAGTCTTAAATTCACTAATTAATTCGACAGAAGGTCGAATTATTTTAACTCTTTTGTCAAATTTTGATACTTCAGTCTTAAGAGATCCAATTGCTATTTGATCATTAATAAAATTAATAATTGTTGCTCTTGAAGCAAGTGTAGCCATTTCTTTGGTTAAATGTTCTTTAGTGCAGATATTCTCTGTTCCAAGCAATGATTGATTATTTAATTTTAAAATTTCAATCAATATTCTAAAGCCATAAACTGAATTTCTATAAGCCGATAAGTATTTAAACTTTTCTTTATTTCCAAAGACTTCAAACGATTCAATATGTCTATTGATATAATTTGAATATTTTTCATCGATTTTCTCAGACATAAAAATAAGTTATATTTAATATACCATAATATTAAGTATATATTATTGCCATAATGACAAGTGCTTATTGAGAATTATTCTCAATAGTGATTTGAATCAATAACTTAAGAAAAATTAACCATTATAATTTTTTGTTAAGATTTTAGGGTATTAAGAATTATGAATTCAGAAAATGCTAAAACTGTGTGGGAATATATTCTGAAAGCCGGCGATGACTTACAAGGCAAGCTTCCATCTCACCCTAATCACCCTAAAGGAAGAAATCCATATGCTCATGTTGCATTAGAAATCAAAATTCATTTTAAAATGACATATAAAGATATTCCTGACGAAAAAATAGATCAGGTTCTTGAATATATTGATTATTTAAAGAAAAACCCAAGTTAAGAATATTCTGATTTGAGATTTTATTAATTTAGAATATCATTTTAATAATGAAAATAGCTCCATTAGCAATAGTTGCATTTTTAGGATCTTTTATATTCTTTACTGCATGTGATCAGGTAAACAAAGAAGGCTTCACGGGAGTTAGAGTGATTGATAACTCCTATTCACCTCCTGTCGTTAGAATTTATGAGGGCGGCAAGGTACGATTCTTTAATGCTGGTAATAATCCTCATAATGTTATTGCAGTCGAAGAAGGATGGGGATCATATAAGGAAATTCCAAAAAATGAATATCTTGATGTGACGTTTGAACAAGAAGGACTGTATAAATATTTATGCTCATTTCATGCAAGTCCAGAAGGAGACTGGGGAATGGTTGGCTCGGTCGTAGTTGGTGATATTGATTATGAAGATTATAGTAATTTTCAAAAAGCAGATGCAGTCAAATCTTTTAGTGGTGAAATAAGGCTTGTTCCTCAAGAATACGAAACAATTCAAGATGCGGTAAACTCATCGAGTCCAGGTGATATGATCTTGATAAGTCCAGGAATATATTATGAAGAAGTCATAGTAAATGTACCTTCTCTGACAATAAGGGGTATTGATAGAAATAAAACAATCGTCGATGGAGAATTTGAAAGAGCAAACGGTTTTTTAGTTGCTGGAGTTGATGGTGTAGCCATTGAAAATATTACTGCAAGAAATGCGTTACTGAATGGATTTTATTGGGCAACAGTTGAGGGTTACCGTGGCTCATATCTGACTGCTTATAATAATGGTGATTATGGTATATATGCATTTGATGCAGTTGATGGAGTTCTTGAGCATTCATATGCCTCAGGCTCGCCAGATGCAGGATTTTATATTGGTCAATGTTATCCTTGCGATGCTGTAATCAATAATGTCATTTCTGAGAATAATGGTCTTGGTTACTCAGGTACTAATTCAGGTGGAGATTTATATATTATTAATTCAATTTTTAGAAATAATAAAGGTGGTATAGCGCCCAATACTTTAGACAGTGAATTGCTTCCACCAGAAAGAGAAAGTTACATAATTGGAAATCTTATTGAAAATAATAATAATCTTGAAGCCCCAGCATGGGATGCACAATACATTTCACTAGGCAATGGAGTTGTTATTGCTGGTGGAAATAATAATTATATTAAAAATAATGTGATCGTAAATCATGATGTTTTTGGCTTAGTAATAAGCGCTTCTCTTGATGATAATTATTGGCCAGCTCATGGAAATACTGTTGAAGAAAATCTCATTATAAACTCAGGTAAGGCAGATATAGCTGTAAGTGGAATTTCAAATCTTAAAAATTGTTTTGTAAAAAATCAGTTTGATACTTCGATTCCTCCTGGACTACAATTGTTGAACAATTGTAATTTTAATGTGTTGCCATTGGGTTCAGACTTGCATGGATTATGGAATTTAATTGCAAGATTCATTAATGCTAATACTGGAAATTACCAAAAGGGAAATTGGAAAGAATTTGATGCCCCAGATCCCCAGCCAAATATGCCAATTATGAAAATGGTTTTGAGTAAAAATTATAAGTTTAAAGATTTCCAAAGATCTATTATGCCTGCTGTAGATGTTTTTGAGGGATACAGTAGTAAATTGAATGAGATTAGCCTTCCAAAAGAGGCATATAAATATTTTGATGAAAATTCTTTACATTAAATTTAAGTGAGCGAAAATAAATAATATGCCTGGTGTTTCAATTTTTCCTATTAATGATGTTCCGTTACTATCATTGTTCTTAAATTTTTATGGATACTATCTTCCATTTTTTTTATACGCAACATGGACATCCCTGGCTTTAATGGATATTTCACAAAATAGATATTCCTCTAATATTTTTAAAGTTTCTTGGACTTTAGTCGTTACATTTATACCATTAATTGGATCTTTTGTTTACCACCTCTTTATCGCTGAACAAATACATGTCGCTGTAAGAGCAACTATGATATTTGGTGGGATACTTATCTTCACTGGTGTCATAGTGTATCTTGGCTTAGCCCTCTAAATAATATCTAAAAGTGAAGTTTGATAAGAGAATTAGCCCAATTAGAAAAGGATTGGCTTCATCTGATTATTATGGATTAATTAAAAATTGTAAGTTTGTGAAAGGAAGCATTTATACAGTTCATACAACATATTCTCCACTTTATTCTGAAAAAAAACAAAAAAATCTAGCATCACAATTATTATTTGGAGAATATTTCAAAGTATTTGATATTGATAATGGGGTGGCTTGGGGCCAATCGGTAAGAGATAATTATGTAGGCTATACTTCTATACAAAATCTTAAAAGAAGAAAAATAACTTCAAATTATAAAGTAAAATCATTAAGAACATTTATTTACGGGAGCCCAAGTATTAAAGTTGATCCTTTGAACTATCTTAGTTTTAACTCTTTATTAAATGTTAAGAAAAAGAAAAATAATTTTTCATTTATACCATCTATCGGATGGTGTGTTTCAAAAGATTTATCTCAAATTAACAATATTAATTTTAGTCTTTATGAGATCTCATTACAATACCTTCAAACTCCGTATCTGTGGGGTGGAAGAGACTCAATGGGTATTGATTGCTCAGGGCTAATTCAAAATCTATATCAAATGATAGGTATCAATTTACCAAGAGATACAGATTTACAAGCTGAATATTTCTCCAAATATGTTGATGAATCTAAACTTAAGCTGGGTGACTTAATTTTTTGGAGGGGACATGTTGCAATGGCCATAAATAAGAACGATATAATTCATGCTAATGCTTATCATATGAAAACACAGATAGAGCCTTTGAAATTAGCAAAAAAAAGAATAAATAAAGAATATGGAAAGATACTTAAAATTTGCCGTTTGTAAATTAATAGAGAATTAAGATGTTTTTTAGAATTATTTTTATCATTATTTGTCTATCTATATATCTTTGGGCGGGATATAGAATTGGAAATGTTGATAAAAAAACTAGTAAATCTGAGAGAATTATATGGTCCTTAATAATTTTATTATTTACAGCTTTGCTATTTGTTTTAGTTACTGACAGTTAATTTCTACTACTAAAAATCTTATTTCTAATAATCCAAAGCAATATCAATGACGGCAAAACCATTAACGCTGTAATTATAAAGAATATTCCCCAATCCCCCTCCAGCCAATCAACTAGAGACCCTGAGGATGATGCCATTAGTGTTCTTCCAGCAGTACCAATAGAAGCCAGTAATGCATATTGTGTTGCCGTATAGTTTCGATCTACTAGGAGCGAAATAAATGTCACAAAAGCAACTGTTGCAAATGCAGCCGCTAAATCATCAACTAAAACTGCAATAGCAAAAAGCAATTCAGATTTGTCGCTCCAAGCCATTGCAGTGAACATTAAATTTGTTAATGACATAACTATTCCAGATACAAAAAGAGCTCTTATCACTCCAGATTTAATAGCAAACCAACCTCCTAAAAGTGTAAAAGCAACCGTAGTAATCCACCCAAGGCCTTTTGAGTAAAGCGCAATATCCAATTTTGAAAATCCCATTTCTTTATAAAAAAGAATCGACATCCTTCCTAAAAATGCCTCTCCAATTTTAAATAGAAAAATAAATCCAACAATTGATAATCCAATTGTGACACCATTTTTTTTAAAGAAGCTATAAAGTGGGTTTATTATTGTTGCCGACATCCAAGATATCAATTCTCCTGTGTATCCTGATATTTTTATATTTTTCCTCAAATGGTTTTGATCTTCTTTTTGAGCCTGGATTCGTTCGTTAGTGCCATACTCAGGTATAAATAGGAGGCCTAAATTGAAGAGAATTATAATTCCACAAATCAAAATGAATGTTATTTGCCAGTAATTATCAAAACCTAAACTTTGAAACCAATCAGCTGATATAAGAGTTATCAGTCCACCGAGTTTATAACCACTCCACCAGCCGACCACAGCTATTGCTGCTCCAGCAGCCATTGCAGATGACTCGTTTTTTTTTATTTGCTCAATTCTTAGTGCATCAATCGTAATATCTTGTGAAGCAGATGAGACGGCAATAATTAAACCAATAAAAACAATAAGAGCTAAATTATCTATGGGGTTGAGAATACTCCAGGAGATTAGTGATATTAAAATTATGAATTGTAACGATAATATCCAAGCTTTTCTGTGTCCAATCAATGATGTCAGAATAGGAATTCTAATCCGATCAATTAGAGGGGCCCATAAAAAATTAATTGCATAGACGCCAAAAATTAATCCTGCCCATCCAATTGTACTTCTGCTGATACCATCTTCTTTAAGCCAGAGTGTTAATGCACTTCCAATAATTACCCATGGAAATCCACTAATAGCTCCAAGTAGCAATATTCGCAGCATTCTCTTATCAAAATAAAGTGATAAGTCTGAACGATCCATTTTCATTATTTTTTATTCTATTGGAGCGGGATTATTACTTAGACTTCTTAAATATAAAATTACATTGGCCCGATCAGTTTCTTTCTTAAGCCCCGCAAAAGACATTTTAGTTCCTTCGATATATTTTTTTGGATTTTTTAAGAAACCGTTTAGTTCATCATACGACCATTTTCCGTCATAAGAAGCCATTGCGTTTGAATAAGCAAAATCAGCACCACCAATATCTTTATTCACTATATTCCAGAGCGCTGGGCCAATTTTATTAGCTCCACCTTCATTTGGAACGTGACAGTTAGAGCATTTTTTGAAAACTTTAGCACCTTTATCTACACTAGCTGAGGCCAATAATATCTGAATTGGAATTTCTTCTACTACATCATCTGAAACTGCTGTATCAGAAATTGTAGGCTCATCGTTTATACCCTCAATTATGTAATGTGCAACCTCTGGTTTTTCTACTTCGTATAGAATTTCAGTAAGATTTGATAAGCCTATTACAACAAGTGCTACAACCAATATACAGGCTACAATCTTGTTTATTTCTAAAGAGTCCATAAATGATTTCTTGACGCGATTCTTGAATATATTTAAACAATAACCTAATTTATACAAGCTTTTATGTGTCTTGGCGTCGCATGACGAAATTATGATAAACCAAAAAAATACCGCTATTTTTATTCCTGCAAGACTTGCTGCGACAAGATTGCCAAATAAACCTCTAGAGTTAATTGATAATCAACCAATGATCATACATGTTTGGAAAAGAGCTATCGAGTCATCTCTTGGAAAAGTGATTGTCGCTACCGATAGTAAAGAAATAGCTAAACTTATCAAAGATGAAGGGGGTATATCTGTCATTACAGAGCAAGATCATCAATCTGGGTCCGATAGAATTTATGAAGCTCTGATTAAAATAGACACCATGAATGAAATTAAATATGTGATTAATTTACAAGGTGATCTTCCAAATATCTTAG
>JAQWTH010000011.1 GCA_029242795.1 Candidatus Pelagibacterales bacterium
TTCAAAATGAAGAAATTCGTGAAGGCATAAAAGTATTTAGTGATTGGCCAACGATACCTCAACTATATGTAAAAGGTGAGTTTATTGGAGGATGTGACATTGTAAAAGAAATGTTTGAGACTGGAGAATTGTCTCAATTATTCACTGAAAAAGAAATTGCTCACACGAAAAAAGATTAAGATTTTATTAAATACGCTCTCGTACCATTAAAAACTTTTAGACCTCGATCAATAATTTTAGACTGCCATATTTGATCATCAGGATTAAAAGTGCGCATCAATTTCATTCTTGACCAATGCTTTAGTAAGTCTTCATCTCCTCTGAGTGAACTATTTTGTGTCCACATATTTTCAGCTCTCAAATTTTTGAATACTGTTGTTGGAGGAAATGTTCCAAACTCCTGAGTTACATATATCCATTTTATATCTGAAAAATAATTAGTTATTCCACTGTGGAGATCACCTTTGATTTTATACCCAATACCTTTATCTGGATCTAAAGGAGCAACATGATCTTGATAAATATTCTTCAAAATATCGTAGTCTTCTTTATTTATTGTATCTGGAATTAAAATTGTATCATATCCAGAGGGTCCTAGCCCCGTATGAAGGTCAACTGCGACTGCTTCATTTACTCGAGTGATATTATTTTTTAACCAATTCATTATTAATGCAGGTCCTTTCTGCATCTCTTTTCCTCCAAATTGAATACTGTCAGATCTTTGGTATTGACCTTGTGCAATCCATTGTTTTAAGTTTCTAAATCCATATTTTGCAAGAAAAAGAACTCCTTTGAGATAGAAAGAAAAGTCATATTTATTTGGAATTTTAGATGGATTTAAAAAATTATTAATCCTTTCATAGCCATCTGGTTCACCGTGAAACTCAGATTTTTCATTTAGAAAATTACGGTTGAGGTCAACATTATTTTCATTCACTCTTCGAAGCCATGCCATACCATATGGATTAATTATATGAATGAATATTATACAATGTGTATCAAATGGTGCTTCATTACTAATAAGGTCTAAAACTGATAACTGTATTGCTGATCCTGCAAATCCCTCTACTCCATGAATTCCAGAAGTATACAAAAACATTTTTTCAGATTTAATTGATCCAACAATAGCAATATCAATAAGAAGTTCTTCAGAAAATGGCCCACAATGATCTAAATTTAATTGTTCGTGCACAACATTATGACCAAGTGTTTTTAAATTAGATATCTGCTCTCTAAAACGAGAGGAAGCTTCATTATAATTTTTTGAAAACCAATGCGATGAATTCATTGGTTGCTGTAATTACCTTGAGTAATACTCGATTACTAAATTGGGTTGCATCTCAGCAGCATAAGGTACTTCAGCAAATTGTGGAACTCGAATAAATGTCGAAGATAATTTCTTTTCATCAAGAGTTATGTATCCAGGGATATCTCTCTCTTGGTTTTTTTGAGCTTCAATAACAACAGCCATAGCTTTTGATTTATCCTTTACTTCAACTACATCACCTTCATTTAAAAGGTAGCTAGCTATATTAACTCTTTTACCATTTACTTTAACATGACCATGATTAATAAATTGTCTCGCTGCAAAAACTGTTTGAACAAACTTAGATCTATATACAACTGTATCCAATCGTCTTTCTAATAGACCAATTAAATTTTCGCCAGAGTCTCCTTTTTGTCTTAAGGCTTCATGGTAACAATTACGAAACTGTCTTTCATTTAGGTTTCCGTAATAACCCTTAAGCATTTGTTTTGCATGGAGTTGAACCCCATAGTCAGATAATTTTCCAGCATGCTTTTGACCATGTTGACCAGGTCTATATTTTCTAAGATTAAATGGGCTTTTTGGTCGACCCCATAGGTTAACGCTTAATCTTCGATCAATTTTATGTTTTTGTGTAATACGTTTAGACATAGATAATTCGAGGATTTATAGTGTTTTTGGCATGATTGTCAAATGAGAAAGCTATATTTTTCCCGTTTTCTCATACTTGGTTAAAGCAGTAATAATACCCCTTAAAGTCTGCACTTCTCGACCACTTAAATTTGCCCTATGGAATAAATTTCTTATATTTTGCTTCATTTTATCCATTTTCTCTGTTGGCTCAAAAAAACCTCTCTCTTCTAGTTCTTGCTCTAAATGGCTAAAAAAATTTAAAAGTTCACTGTTATTAACCTCATTGTCTAGATTATTGTTAGATATATCAGTATTTTTATTTGTTGATCTAAATAAAGAGTAACAAAAAACTGTCACAGCGTGAGATAGATTTAAAGAAGAAAAATTATCATTTGTATTTATTGTTACGCATTTTGATACAAGAGAAATATGTTCGTTTGTTAATCCAGAGGCTTCGCCACCAAAAACAATACCTATTTTCTGATTTTTAGGTTTAAGATTTATTTCATCAATGAGTCTTTCATTAGAGACTATTTCTTTATTCATGTCTCTTCGCCTTGCTGTAAAAGCTACCGAGTAATCAATATCAGATAACGCTTCTTTTAGATCTTTATAAACTTTAGCATTGTCAATAATACTATGTGAATCAACCGAAACTGCATGTGCTTTTTCAGAAGGCCATTCTAACTTGGGACTTACGATTCTTAAATCCTCTATTCCAAAATTAAACATTGCTCTTGAAGAAAGGCCAACATTTTCAGGAAGCTGCGTATCAACAAGGATAATCGATATATTTGACTGACTCATGAATTAATTTAAGGGAGCTGTGTTTTCTTTCATCAGCTTGTATTCAAAGCTGTCTAATAAAGCCCTGAAAGATGCCTCGATTATATTTTCTGAAACCCCAATTGTGTACCAACTTTTTTGATTCTTATCAGCGCATTCAATTGATACTCTCGTAATTGCATCAGTTCCAGTATTTAAAATTCTCACCTTATAATCAATTAATGATAGGTCACTTATTACCTCTGAATAACCACTAGACTCAAAATTGTTTCTTAACGCCTTATCTAAAGCATTCACTGGTCCCACTCCTGATCCAGTCCCAATAATTTCTTCTGACCCTATTTTTAATTTCACTTCAGCACTAGACATTGTTTCGCCTTCACTACCAGAATTTTCAACTTTTACGCTAAAATTTTGTACAGAGAAAAACTCAGGTATTTCACCTAAAACTTTTTTTACAAGTAATTCAAATGATGCATCTGCACCATCGTATGAATAACCATTGAATTCTCTTTCCTTCACACGGTCTAATATTTTTTGAACGGTCTTGTCATCTTCATTAAATTTAATACCAGCAGACTTAAGTCTTGATATAATATTCGATTTACCAGCCTGCTCAGAAATAATGATTTGCCGTGAATTTCCTACTAACTCAGGTTTAATATGTTCATATGTTTTAGGATCTTTATTAACAGCTGACACGTGCAAACCACCTTTATGAGCAAAAGCTGATGAACCGACATATGGAGCAGTTCTATTTGGTACTTTATTAAGTATTTCATCTAGTAGACGAGATAATTCAGTTAGATGAGCCAATTTAGACTTTTCAACTCCCACTTCATAATGCTTCGCATATTCATCTTTCAGCATCAAAGTTGGAAGGATTGAAATTAAATTTGCATTACCACATCTTTCTCCAAGACCATTAATAGTTCCTTGAATCTGCCGAACACCTGCTCGAATTGCCGATAAGGTATTAGCTACAGCATTCCCTGTATCATTATGCGCATGAATACCTAAATTTTCAGATGGAATAGTCTCTTTTACGGTATTTACTATTTGCTCAATTTCATGAGGCAGTGTTCCTCCATTTGTATCACATAAAACAATCCACCTCGCCCCTGCATCATATGCAGACTTTAAACAAGCCAACGCATAATCTAGGTTAGATTTAAAGCCATCAAAAAAATGCTCTGCATCAAAATGAACTTCATTTGTCTGTGATGCCAGAAATTCAACTGACTGCTTTATGTTCTCTAAGTTTTCTTCATTCGATATTTCAAGAGCTACATCAACATGAAAGTCCCAAGATTTACCAACAATACAAATAGAATCCGCACTCGTATTTGTCAGGCCAGCTAATCCCGGGTCATTTTCAGCACTTCGCCCTGATCTTTTCGTCATCCCAAAAGCAGTAAATTTTGAGGACTTGAATTTTAAATCTTCGTTAAAAAACTGAGTATCAGTACTATTTGCGCCAGGCCAACCACCTTCAATATAATCGACCCCAATCTCATCTAATTTATGTGCAAGTTGTTTCTTTTCATCAACGTTGAAATCAACACCATGCGTCTGCGCTCCATCCCTCAACGTAGTATCAAATATATATATTTTTTCTTTCATTTAGTTCTTTTGTTTCCAGGATGTTTTATCATCTTTATCTTCAAGGATAATACCTAGTTCATCTAATTGACTTCTAATCTTATCGGCATCATTATAATTTCCTTGATACCTTAATAAATTTCTTTTCTCAATTAATTCATTAATCTTAATCTCATCCAAATTATTTTCACGAACATTCCACTCCATCCATTCCTTTGGTGAGCATAACATTAAACCAAGTAGACGGGCTGAATTTAAAAATTTCTTAATACTTAGCACATCTTCTTTTGAGCAGTTCTTGAATAATTGATGAAGCTCACTGATTGCTTTTGGAGTATTTATATCATCTTTCAAAGCTGACAAAATATTTTCATCAACCATTTCTTCATCATCTTTAGAAATTTCAATATCTAAGAAAAATGAAAACCATTTGTTCAATATTTTTTTTGACTCTAACAAACTATTTTCAGTCCAGTTTAGTGGCTGTCGATAATGTGTCATCAACATCGCTAGTCTAATAACTTCACCATGATATCTATCTTTAAGTTCATTGACAGTGATGAAATTGCCCTCCGATTTTGACATTTTATTGCCTTCAAAAGTCAAAAATCCATTATGAATCCAATAATTTGCAAATCTTTTTTCATGGCAACATTCACTTTGAGCAATTTCATTTTCATGATGTGGAAAGATTAAATCTTGACCCCCTCCATGGATGTCAAATGTATCCCCTAAATACTTTTTACTCATAGCTGAACATTCTATGTGCCAACCAGGTCTACCTTTACCCCAAGGGCTTTCCCAGCCAGGTTCATTATCTTTTGAAGGTTTCCATAATATAAAATCAGATGATTCTTTTTTGAAATCTTCAATATCTACTCTTGCTCCAGCAATCAATTCATCAATATTTTTTCCAGATAATTTTCCATATTGATCATACTTTGATGAAGAAAATAAAACATTTCCATCAACTTCATAAGCAAAACCTTTGGCTATCAAGGCCTCAATCATTTCAACCATTTCATTGATATGGTCTGTAGCCTTTGGTTCAATTGTAGGGACTAATGCCCCAATGTAAGACGCATCTTCATGAAAATATTGTATTGTTCGAGAAGTTAATGAAGAAATATTTTCTTTATTTGAATTTGCTGCCTCTATAATCTTATCGTCAACATCAGTTATATTTCTAACGTATGTAACATGATCAACACCGTATGAATGCCGCATAATTCTAAAGAGCGTGTCAAAAACTATAACAGGCCTTGCATTTCCTATATGAGCATAATCATATACTGTAGGTCCACAAACATACATCCGTACATTATTTGGATCTATGGGTCTGAATTCTCTCTTAGATTTTGAGAATGTATCATAAAGATGAAGCGTCATTATTAAATTTTCACTCTTTCTAATATCTTATCTCGTCCTAAAAGTTGGATTAATTTTTTCATTTCAGGTCCATGACTCATTCCAGTAAAAGCTTCTCTGAGTGGCAAAAAAAGGTCTTTTCCTTTTTTGCCAGTTTTATCTTTTATTTTTGATGTCCAATTGCTCCATGTTTCATCATTCCAGGGTTCATCTGGCATTAAATCTAGGGCAATTTTGATAAATTCTTTATCTACAGGCTCAATTGGATTTGAATTAAAAACAATATCACCCCATCCTTTGATGTCTTCAACAATATCAAGATTTCCTCTAGTCGTTTCCCAAAAATTGCGATCAATTCGGTTATCAATTTTTTTTAAACGATCTTCAATCTCATTATAATCAAATTTTTGAATTAATTTTTTGTTTAGTGAATTTAATAGATCAATTTCAATTCTTCCAGGGGAAGTTGATATCGTCTTGATACGAAATTCATTAATAATTTGCTGTAAACTATCTTTTAACTCTATTGAATTTGATGTTCCTATAGTTGCTAACAAACTCAGGATCGCAAGCGGTTCAATGTGCTTGTCACGAAAACTTTCTATTGAAATTACATTATCTCTTTTTGAAAGTTTATCACCAGATGAGGCTGTAAGTAGTGCATGATGAGCAAACGTTATCTTGTTTTGATCAAGTGAATTAATTAACTCAATTTGCACAGCTGTATTACTTGTGTGATCATCGCCTCTAATTACATTTGTTACATTAAAATCAATATCGTCCACCACAGAACTAAATGTATATAATGGAACTCCATCCTCTCGATATACAACCGGATCTGATAAACTAAGTAGATCAATATCAACTTTATCTTTAAGGATATCATCCCATTGCACTCTCTCAGAATTCATTAAAAATCTCCAGTGAGGCTTCCGACCTTCACTCTTAAAATCAGTTTTTTGTTTTTCGGTTAACTTTAATGATGATCTATCATAGACAGGCTTTCCTCCAGCTGCCATTTGAAGCTTTCTTTTTCTATCTAGTTCTTCAGGGGTTTCATAACAAGGATAAATCCTTCCTATATCAACCAGCTGATTAAATCTCTCCTTATACACATCAAATCTTGAAGATTGATTGAAAGTTTCATCATAATCTATTCCAAGCCACTCAAGATCATACTTAATCTTTGATGTAAATTCTTCTTTTGACCGTTCCAGATCTGTATCATCAATTCGCAGTATAAATTTTCCATTATTCGTTCTTGCATAAAGCCAATTAATTAGAGCAGTTCTGATATTGCCTAGATGCAATAGGCCTGTAGGACTTGGTGCAAATCTTGTGATAGTTGACATGATTAATCTCCCTTAGCGTCCCTAAAGCCATTAGTAATTGGATATCTTCTATCATACCCAAAATTTCTTTCTGAAATTTTTACTCCTGGGGCACCTTGTCGACGCTTGTATTCTGAATTGTATAACATATTTTGAACTCTAATAACGATATCTTCATTGTACCCTGCACTTACAACTTCATTAACAGAACTTTCTTTTTCAACCAATAAATACAATATTTTATCCAATATATCATATGAAGGCAGAGTGTCCTTATCCATTTGATCAGGCTTTAATTCTGCTGTTGGTTCTTTTGTAATTATATTCTGAGGAATTAAATCAATTTTTTTATACAATGAAATAGATGGAATATTTTTATTTCTCCATTTGGCCAACTCATACAGATCACTTTTATATAAATCTTTAACAACAGAAAAACCTCCACACATATCACCATAAAGAGTAGAGTAACCAACAGAAACTTCAGATTTATTTCCATTTGTCACAACCATATGACCAAATTTATTGGAATATGCCATTAAAAGCATTCCTCTCGCTCTTGATTGAATATTCTCTTCAGTAATATCTTTTTCTTTATTTGCAAAAAGAGGTTCAAGAGTATTTTCATAAGAATTAACAATATCTTCAATTGCAATACTACTTGTTTCAATATCAAGATTCTTACCCAATTGAATTGCATCGTTGTTGCTATCATCACTCGTGAATTTTGAAGGCATTAGAATACCTTTCACTTTGTCAGGCCCTAAAGCGTCAACTGCAACGCATACACTGAATGCACTATCAATTCCACCAGATATACCAACTACAACACCTGGAAATTTATTTTTGCTTACATAGTCCCTAAGACCTAAAATTAATGCAGAATAAACTTCATCAGAGTTATCAGACTCTTTAAGTTCACTCTCATCAATAATGATTTCATTAGATGGCGAAATTTCTATTTTTTTATACTCTTCATTGAAATGTTTTGCTTGAAATAATACTTTCTCTCGATCAATTACAAATGAATTGCCATCAAAAACTAATTCATCCTGTCCTCCAACTTGATTTACGTAAACAAGTGGGGCTTGAATTAATTTAGAAAAATTCGATGCCAATTGCCTTCTTTTTTTTGGCTTATCAATTTCATAAGGAGAGGCATTAAGAGATATAGCTATATCAATTTTATCTTTTGGCAATCGATGCTGAGTTTCATCAACCCATACGTCTTCACAAATGAACACTCCCAATGTTTTATCTTTTATATTGTAAATATTAAAATCCAATCCACTTTTGAAAACTCTTTTCTCATCGAATACCCCATAATTGGGTAAAGCATTTTTAAAATGCTTAAATGTTATCTCTCCATCAGACGCTATGATGGCAGCATTAAATAGTTGTTCATCTTCCCGCCAAGGCATTCCAAATAAAACCTCACAATCTTTTGATTTGGTTGAAATAGCAATCTCATTAGCTGCTCTATTAACTTCTTTTTGAAATGCTGACTTTAGCACAAGATCTTCTGGAGGATATCCAGTCAGCATTAACTCTGAAAAAACAATTAAATCACAATCACTAAATTCAGAAATAGCATTCAAAATAAGGTTTTTGTTAGCCTGAATATCTCCAACCTTTGGGTTTGTTTGCGCGATTAATATAGATAAATTTTCTGACATTGAATTGATAATACAACTGATAATTCAGTTGTAATTAGTTGGCAATCGTAATTTTAGGATTGTTACTTTCCTGAGATTGTCTCAGCTTATCTGATATCAGAAATGCCAATTCTATAGCCTGACTTGCATTAAGTCTTGGATCACAATGAGTATGATATCTTGCAGACAAGTCTTCATCTTTTATGGCTTGGGCGCCACCCATGCACTCTGTAACATTTTGGCCTGTCATTTCTAGATGAACTCCTCCAGGATATGTTCCTAATTCATGATGAATATCAAAAAATGACTCAACCTCATTTAGAACTCTTTCAAAAGGTCTCGTTTTAAATCCAGAATTTGATTTAATCGTATTTCCATGCATTGGATCACATGACCATATCAATTTGTAATCAGAATTTATAAATGGCTTAACGAGTTTTGGAAGTGCATCTCTAATTTTGTCATGACCAAATCTACATATTAAAGTAATTTTTCCTGCCTCATTTTCAGGATTTATAATATCTATAAGTTTTTTTAATTCGTCAGGATCTAGGGACGGTCCACATTTAATACCAATTGGATTTTTGATTCCCCTACAAAACTCAACATGCGCTCCATCTGGTTGACGAGTTCGATCCCCTATCCAAACCATATGTGCTGAAGTATCATACATTTCACCTGAAGTACTATCCAGTCTTGTCATTGCTTCTTCATAAGGCAACAATAAAGCTTCATGACTCGTATAAAAATCCACACTTCTTAATCTCTTTGTATTCTTTGATGAAATTCCAATAGCTTCCATGAACTCAAGTGTATCAGAGATACGATTTGCAATTTCTCTATATTTTTGTCCTTGCAGGCTATCATCAACAAACCCCATATTCCATTGATGAACTTTAGAAAGATCTGAGAAACCACCTTTAGCAAATGCACGAAGTAAATTAAGTGTTGCCGCAGCTTGAGTATATGCCTGGATCATTCTATTGGGATCTGGAACTCTACTCGCTTCATCAAAATCCATACCATTTATAATGTCACCCTTATAACTGTCTAGTTCAACACCATTAATTTCTTCCTTTGGAGCACTTCTAGGTTTTGCAAATTGACCAGCCATTCTACCCACTTTCACAACAGGACAATTTCCAGCAGCAATTAAAGTAACTGACATCTGTAGTAAAACTTTAAATGAATCTCTTATGTAGTCTGCATTGAAATCATCAAAACTTTCAGCACAATCTCCACCTTGAAGAAGGAAAGCTTTTCTATCTGAGACTTTGCCAAGATTTCTCTTCAATTCTCTTGCTTCACCAGCAAACACAAGTGGTGGATAACCAGCTAACTGTTTTTCAACTTGGTTAAGTTTTTCTTGATCTGGATATTCAGGTAAGTGAAGTGCCTTATATTTTCTCCAGCTATTTGCAGACCATTTAGTCATATTTAAATAATTTGTTAATGTTGATCGATTTATAGTACCAAATAATGTAAATTACTAGAAAACAAGTTGAAGTATATGAAAATTAATGGTTTTTAAAGGATTTTATCATTCGTTGAACCCGATATTTTTATCAAAAATATGAAAAAAACAATCTTATTGCCATTTTTAGTTATTATTATCTTCTCTTCTTCAATAATTAATAACTTTGCTGAAAATATGTTTAAAGATAATTTTCAAGATCCCAATAAATGGGAATTTATTTCTGACAATGTTATGGGAGGTATTTCAATTGGCACAGTTCAATACCAAAATGATACTGCAATTCTAAGTGGCAATGTTTCCACAGAAAATAACGGTGGCTTTATTCAAATAAGAATGAGTTTAGACAAAATTAAACTCGATAAAGCAAAATCAATAAAACTGATTGCAAAAGGAAATAATCAAAAATATTTTGTTCATTTAAGAACGACAGGAACATTATTGCCATGGCAATACTATCAAGCTGAATTTATTGTAGAAGAAAATTTTAAAGAATTTATTTTACCTATCAAAGATTTTAAGAAATCTGGATCATTAATGCTCAAAAAAGTAAACCCTAAGAAAATTACTTCTATAGGACTAGTTGCTTATGGAAGGGATCATGAAGCTGAACTAACTATAAAGGAAATTGAATTTATAAATTAACTCATTTATTTTTGTTCAAATCTATTGATAAAAAAATAATAGATTGGTGTTAGGCAAACTGAAATACCAATTACGATTGGACCTATCATCTCAAATAAAATAAAGGTTAATGCACCTAAACAAAAAAGTATAAAGACCTCCAAGTATGATTTAATAAATTTTTCATTAAATGCTGCAATGATGATCAAAATATTAACTGGCAAATAGAGTAGCGCTGATGTGATTGCGCCTGGACTAAAATCAGTAAAATAAAAACTAAAGAAAATGTGAAAAAGAGCATTAATGATTTGAGTTGTCATTAGGAAGAATAAAATTATGTGTGCACTTGCTCTATTATTTTTAATAAGATGTATAAAAATAAATATTAAAAGAAGTGAACTTAATATTATTAATATTGTTTCAGTTGAAATAGCATTATTATCTGAAAAATACTTTAATCTCCATTCCCTAAAATTAAATATAATATGCTCTTCAAAATGATGGATTGCATAAATCAATGGACCAAGGACTATGAGATTTTTAAACTTGTCCATGGGCAATAAATTTTATTTTAATTTAAATTTTGCGCTTTAAATAAATTTCGTTACTGCCATTTGAGGCAATCATTTCCCAGCCTTCTTGACCCAACTTATTTAATTCAACATTCATCATCTCGATTTTCCAATCTTTATCCTTATGCTTTTCTTTAAAGTCTTCTGTTTCAGGATTAGAATAACCCATAGATGTTGAATTGCTATGATTCACAATTTTATATTCCCATTTAGTTTCACTCATAATTTTCTCCAAATATTGAAATTATACTAAAGTTTATTCTACGGTGACTGATTTTGCAAGATTGCGAGGCTGATCAACATCATTACCAAGCTCAACAGCTGTGTAATATGCGAGCATTTGGATTGGAATGGTATAAATTAAAGTTTCTAAAATTGGATCTACGTCTGGTAAACGAAATATTTTCCAGATATTTTCTGACTCTGATTGCAATGAACTATCGTCTGTAATCATCAAGATTTTGCCGCCTCTTGCAATAACTTCTTGAATATTTGAAATTGTTTTATGAAATAATGGTCCTGATGGAACTATACAGACAACAGGAAGTCCTTTTTCAATTAAGGCTAATGGACCATGCTTCATTTCACCGGCCGGATAACCTTCGGCATGAATATATGAAATTTCTTTAAATTTTAGAGCTCCTTCAAGTGCAAGAGGAAACGCTGTTCCTCGTCCTAAATACATTACTCCCTTTGATCCAATTAACTCTTTTGCTGCATCTTTAAGCGCATAGGATCTTTGAATAGCTTCTTCTATTATCTTTGGAGATGTAAGCATTGATTTACACATTATTTGATTCTGATTATTAGAAATTAAATCTTTAGATGAGCCACAAATAATTGATAGCGAAAGTAATGTAATTACTTGAGCTGTGAATGCTTTTGTTGATGCAACACCTATTTCGGGTCCAGCTTTGGTGTATATAATATGTTTACTTTCTCTTGCAATTGAACTGTTGACTACATTAACAATACTCAATGTTTCAGCATTATGTTTATTGCAATAATTTAGTGCTGCCAGGGTGTCAGCTGTTTCACCTGATTGAGATACAAATACGTATAAGGTATCTTTGCTGATAATCGGATCTCTATAGCGAAATTCTGATGCCATATCACATTCTGACGGAACTTTTGATTGTTGCTCAAAAAAATATTTCGCAATCATGCAAGAGTAATAAGCTGTACCACAAGCAATAAGATGTACCTTATTTACCTTTTGCCAATTAATTTTTAAATCAGGATTTGATATAATTGAATTATCGTAGTCAATAAATTGCCTGAGTGTATCACCAACAGACCTTGGCTGCTCATGTATTTCTTTTTCCATGAAATGATTAAAGGTTCCCTTTGATGTATCATCTTGAGAAATTGAGAAGTTAACATAATCTCTATTTACACTTTTCTCTTGCTGGTCAAAGATTTTAATATTGTGATTATCAACTATAACAATATCTCCATCTTCAAGATAACAAACCTCAGTTGCAACTGAACTTAATGCGATTGTATCAGATCCCACAAAGCTTCCTTTTTCTCCACGACCCACAACTAAAGGACTCCCTTTTTTAGCACCAATAATAGTATCTTTTAGGTCTTTAAACATAATTGCTAATGCATATGATCCTTCTAATCTCTGAACTGTCAGACTAACTGCTTTATAATAATCATTTTCTTTATTTAGATTTTGAGTAAGTAGAGCTGTAATTACTTCAGAGTCAGTATCGGAGAGAAAATTATAATCTGACTTTATATCTTTTTTAATTTCTTCTGCATTTTCAATTATTCCATTATGAACAACTGATACTAAAGATGAAGAATGAGGATGTGCATTTTTTTCTGAAGGAATACCATGAGTAGCCCAACGAGTATGCCCAATACCAACGTGGCCATCAATAGGATCATTTTTGAGTCTTTGAATCAAATTATTAAGTTTGCCCTGAGTTTTTCTTTCAATAATATTACCATCACTAAAAACCGCTAATCCTGCTGAGTCATATCCACGGTATTCTAATTTAGATAAACTATTTATTAGATCTGATGAAACTGGTTGATTACTTGAAATGCCAATAATTCCACACATAATTATTTCTTCTTAATCTTTCGATGCCAATTCTTAATTTCAATTTGATTAGTTCGTTCAATTCCTAATGCTTTTTCCCTAATATTTTTAGAAATTGCAGAGCCTGAACCAACATATGCATGTTTTCCTATCTTTACAGGCGCTATCAATGATGAATTGGAACCAATGAAAGCACCGTCTTCAATAATTGTTTTGAATTTATTCTTTCCGTCATAATTACAAGTTATCGTTCCTGCCCCAATATTTACATCTTTACCTATTTCTGTGTCACCAATATAGGAAAGGTGGTTTACTTTTGAGTTTTTATCTATTTTTGATTTTTTAATCTCAACAAAATTTCCAACTCTTACTTCATCTCTAATATCTGCTCCAGGTCGGAGCCTTGCAAAAGGTCCAATAGTAACATCTTTACCTACTGAACAATCCTCTAAATGAGAGAATGATAAAATTTTTGATCCCTTCCGTATCCTTACATTCTTTCCAATAAATACATTTGGATAAATTACGACATCTTTATCTATCTTTGTATCTTCGGAGAAATATGCTGTTTCAGGATCAACTAAAGTAACACCCTTAATTAAGAACTTTTCCCTTAATTTTGATTGTGCAATGTACTCAGCTACTGCAAGTTCTTTTTTATTATTTACTCCCATAAATTCATCTTCATTTACTAATATGCTTTTTGTGTCAACGTTATCATGGTACGCAAGCTTAAAAATATCTGTAAGATAATATTCTTTTTTCTTATTAGTTTTATTATTAATTTTCGGTATTAATTTTTTTAAAATATCAAGATCGCAACTAAAAATGCCAGAGTTACATACTTGATGACGCTTTCCTTTTCCAAGTTCATTCTGCTCTATTACCTCTGATACATTTCTTTTTTTATCAAAAATAACCTTTCCATATGAATTTTCTTCATCACTAATAAATGTTAAAAGATTTATATTTTTTTTAGCAACATTCTTAAGCGCTTTCCTTATTGAACTCAGCTCTATTAGTGGAAGATCGGCGTATAGAATTAATGCGTTACCCGATGTCTTCTTTATCTTTGGCAAGCAGCTTTTAATTGCATCAGCTGTTCCATTTTGATTTTTTTGAATAACAACCTCAACGTCAGGAAATATCAAATCTTTTCTATTGCTTAATTCTTTGTTGACAATCAAGTATATTTTTTTTGGATTTAATTTTTTCGCTTGATCAATTACATGATTAACCATTGGCTTACCAGCAATGGAGTGTAAAATTTTTGGAAGAGTAGAATTCATACGCGTACCCTTACCTGCAGCTAATATAAATATATTTAAATTTTTCATTGGAATTTTCACAAAAATAATCAATATGTATCAAAAGTATCTTAAAAAATTATTTCAAAGATTTACTCAAATATGGAATTAGATAACAAAAAATTATTTATTTTTGATTTAGACGGAACTTTGGTAGATACAGCGCCAGATTTTAAGAATTCTCTAAATTATATGCTCTCCGAAATCGGAGAAGATACTGTTGAATTAAGCGATATCAGAAATTGGGTTGGATATGGAGCTCGAGAATTAATTCGTCGAACGGTTGAAGCAAAGAATATCAAACATAATGATAAGAAAATTAATGAAATGTTAAGAATTTTTTTACTCCATTATACACATAATATTGACGACGACAGTGTCCTTTACAATAATGTTGAAAATTTTCTAAGATATTTAAAAAAGAACAACATCAAAACAAGTGTTTGCACAAATAAGATGGAGTCTTTGAGTATTATGCTTTTAGAAAAACTTGGTGTTCTAAATCTTTTTGATTATTTAGTAGGAGGAGATACTTTTAAAAAAAGTAAACCTGATCCTTATCCACTAATTCAAATTTGTGAAAAATTAAACGTGGATGCAAATGATTCAATAATGGTTGGTGATAGTATTACTGATCTTAAAGCAGGACATGCTGCTTATATGCCTGTTGTACTTGTTGATTATGGCTATACAGATGACACTAGCATCTATGATCATGCAGACATGGTCATCAATGATTTTGAACAAATGAAAACTTTACTAAATAGCTAGGATTATTAATTTTTAACTTTTGCAAACATATGTGCCGTATGTTCGCCGCCGTTAAATAAAGCCTTAGCATCAGACATATCCGATATTTCAGACCAATTCTCAGCAATGCTATCAGGATTAATATCATCTCCAGCAAATCCTACGCCAGCTGCTTGAGAGATTTCAACTTTTGCAAATACTCCCGCACCAGCTGAAAGCATGATGCCTGTAGGCGCATCTTCAGAAGCCATAAATAAAACTGCAGGTGAAACACTCTCAGGTTTTAATTTTTGAAATACATCTTCAGGCATGCCTAAATTTTCGGTCATTCTCGTTGCGGCAACAGGGATAAGTGAATTTACTTTTATATTATTTTTTTGCCCCTCAATTCGAAGAGTATTCATAAAACCAACAACACCCATTTTTGCAGCACCATAATTTGATTGACCAAAATTACCAAATACTCCAGATGAAGACGAAGTCATGATAATTCTACCGTACTGTTGCTCAACCATGATTGGCCATACAGCTTTCGTACAATATACTGATCCCATTAAGTGAACATCGACAACAAATTCAAAGTCGTCGAGAGTTACTTTTGCAAATGATTTATCTCTTAAAACGCCAGCATTGTTAACAAGGATATCAATTCTACCGAAGGCGGCCATCGCATCTTCAACAAGTTTTGAGACGCCAGATTTGTCAGTTACACTGGAGCCATTTGCAATTGCCTCTCCACCCATATCTTTAATTTCTTGAACTACTTTTTCTGCTGCTTCACTTGATCCACCAGAACCATCAACAGCTCCTCCTAAATCATTAACTACAACTTTTGCTCCTCTTTCTGCAAATTGTAAAGCATGACAACGACCTAATCCTCCGCCTGAACCAGTTACGATTGCGACCTTATCTTTAAAGCTAATTGTCATTCTTTTCTCCCTGTAAATTAGAAATATTTAAACTTTTAGTATCCACCTCTAATGGTTGCAGACCCATCTATAGGTTCAATATTGCTTTGAGTTAAGCCAACAAATCTTTTCATATGAAAATCAACATTACCAAATAAAACACCTAGCATCGTTGCACGCTTAAAATAGTGACTGATCATATACTCATCGACCATTCCCATTCCACCGTGTAATTGAATTGCACTCTCACCAACAAACTTAATTGATTGACCTATTCTTGCTTTAGCGCCTGAGACAGCCTTTTTTCTCTCATCAGCATTACTCAAATCTGCAGTTACTGCAGCGTACAAGATTGACTTGGCTTGCTCATATTCAATCATCATATCAACTAACTTATGCTGTATAGCTTGGTTTTTACTTATTGGTTGACCGAACTGCTTTCTTTGTTTGCAATAATCAATTGTTGAATCTTTCAATACTTGCAAAATTCCTACAGCTTCAGAACATGCAGCAATTGTGGCTAGATCAATTACTTCTTCTACAACTGAATATGCCTTATCAACTTCTCCCAGTACCATATCACTACTGATTTTAAGGTTTTCAATTACAACTTCTGACGCTCTATATTCGTCAATAGTGGGGTATGTTTGAAGGGTAATTCCATTACTTTTGATATCTGCTAAGAATAGTGTAATCCCATCCTCAGATCTTTGATCGCCAGATGTACGAGCGGCAATAATTATGTGAGTTGCCATCGATGCTCCAAACACAACTGATTTAAATCCGTTTAAAGTGTATTCATCACCATCTTTTGTAGCAGATGTTTTTACATCAGATAAATCAAACCTACTTTGAGGTTCAGCATAAGCGAAAACATATCTGGATTCACCTTCTATAATTTTTGGAATGATTTCATTTGCTTGACTTTCATTAGCCAGCTTGGAGATCAAGTTGCCCGAGAGAAGAATTGACGGCATGAATGGTTCAACTACCAGCCCTTTTCCGAACTGTTCCATTACAACCATTGAATCAACTGCTGTACCACCTAGTCCACCATGATCTTCCGAAAATGGAACAGAAAGTAAACCTAATTCGGCAAACTTAGACCAATTCTCAGGCTTCCAGCCTTCTTCAGTCTTGACAATCTTTTCTCTTGTTTCCCAATTATAGTCATCACGCACAAAAGCGGTAACCATATTTTCTAAGAGTGTTTGCTCTTCGGTAAGTTCAAAATGCATATGGGAAGTCTTTCTATAGACCTAACACCATTTTAGCAATGATATTCCTTTGTATCTCATTTGAACCACCATAAATTGAGGCTTTTCTGAAATTAAAATATGAGCCGGAGAGATTCGTAGAATAATCCGGTCCCACGTACTCATTGCTTAATGAAGTGCCCATATGAGGGTTGGCATAATAACCTACAGCTTCCATTGCTAGTTCAGTTAGTTTCTGCTGCATATCAGTACCCTTAATCTTCAATAATGATGACTCAGGGCCAGGACCTTTGCCGGCAGAGTCTTTAGCAAGAGTTCTGAGTTCAGTATATTCAAGAGAAGTTAATTCTAGCTCAGCCTCAGCAATTTTTCTTTGAAACGCAGGATCCTGAATTAAAGGTTCTCCATAAGACATTTCTGCAGCAGCTATTTGTTTAATTCTTTCAATAGCTTTTTTAGAACGAGCTACTTGAGCAATACCTGATCTTTCATGGGCCAATAAAAACTTAGCATAAGTCCAACCCATATTTTCTTGACCAATCAAATTTTCAGCAGGAACTTTTACGTTGTCAAACCATACTTCATTAACTTCATTGATACCGTCCATTAGATAAATTGGTCTTACCTCAATACCTGGTGTTTTCATGTCAATCAGTATGAAAGAGATACCTTCTTGAGGCTTAGCTGCATCAGGATTTGTTCTTACTAAACAAAAAATCCAATCCGCATGTTGAGCTAAAGTTGTCCAAGTTTTTTGTCCATTTATGATGTAATGATCTCCTTCTTTGACAGCTGTAGTTTTTAATGATGCTAAATCTGAACCAGATCCTGGCTCAGAGTAACCTTGACACCAAAATACCTCTCCACTTAAAATTCCCGGTAAATGTTTTGCTTTTTGTTCTTCATTACCAAATGTATAAATAACTGGTGCACACATTTGAGGACCAAATGGAGCAACGATAACACACTCAGCTCTCGCACACTCTTGCTCAAATATGTATTTTTGTGTTGGAGTAAATCCAGCTCCACCATATTGTTCTGGCCAACCAGGTACAGACCAACCCTTATTTTTTCCAAGAATCTTGTGCCAGGTTGTAAGATCTTCACGACTTAATTCTTCATTATTTCTTTTTTTCTCAGCAATCGAATCTCTCAATGACTGAGGGTAATTGTTTGCAATAAAATCTCTAACCTCATTTTGAAAAGCAATGTCTTCAGAAGAAAAAGTAGTATCCATAGAATCTCCAAAAAAATTAATTAAGTGAGTAAATAATGTCTAAATTAAGTAATTTCAACACTAAAAGTTATATATTGACACTATTAATGTCAATAGAAGTTAATAACTTCATAATAAATTTTAAACTGTTTTAATAATTTTATTTTCAAATAAATCAAATAGATAGAATGCTCCTAGCCCATACATTACTGTAGAAAGTAAAGTATTTTGGAAAAATGGAAGAGCCATTATGTAACAACTGATAAGCCCATTTAAATCTTGAGAATACATACCGCTTCCAAGCCATACAGCAAAATTGGTCACAATAAAGAAAATAAATGCTCCAGAAAAAAGTGCCACAAAACCTCTTAAATAGGTAAATTTAGAAACCAGTAAAAAACCTATTGAAACATTTAGTATAATTGCAAAATAAATGATCGAAATACTTGAATGAAAACCTAATACTAAGTCACTCAAAAACATTGCCACTAGAGGAATTATAAAAGCCAATAACTTTTTATCTAGCATTGCTCCAGCAAAAACAGCCATACCTAATAGTGGAGTAAAGTTTGGAGGATGAGGTATTAACCTACTAAATGCCAATATTGCAATTAGAATAAAAATTGATGATGTTCTTAAATCAAGAAATTTCATATTTTTGACAATATATAATTGTTTTCCAAATTACAATACTTATGACAGGGAGTATCCTGCAAATCCTTCAATTAGAACTCATAATTTAAGTTTACATAAGCTGTTCTTTTAGCTAGAGGATAAACCCCACTTAATCCGAAATGATCATCATCATGAAATGTACTTGCAACAGCAAAATCATAATATTCCTCATTAAGCAAATTATTGATACCTATTTGTAAAGACATGGGCCCTCTTAGGTGTCTTAGTTTTATATTAGCTAAATAGTAGTCTGGTATTTTTGGCTCAACATTTTCTGGATCATTTGATACATACTTTTCATCAACATAATTTAAATCAAAACTTATAGTATTAAATGAGTTTACTTTTCTCTCAAACTTTAAGTTAAATGTATTTGGCGAAACAAGTGGAACACTCTTACCAGATAAATTGTAAACTGTTCCACCTCCCATTATATTTTGCCAAGTATTTGAATTACTGCAATAAGTAGTATTTGCAAAGTCACACGATCCAGTACTACCTCCTCCCGGTGATAAAGTTCCAGATGTAAATTCAGCTTGTACATAAGAATATGAACCTAATAACATTGTGCTACTATTGATTTCGTAATCAAAATCTAAGTTTAATCCCTCTCTACTAATAGGATCAAGGTTTGTATTTTTGCTCTGATCGTATTGAATTTCATTCTGAGTTTCCATTGAGTATATACTTGCAGAAATATTAAATTTTGCGTCATTTAGTCTTATACCAAACTCAACTTCATCAGACTCTTGATCAAGCAATGCAAACGAGCCGCTAGTAGTTGATTTAATACGCTCATCAATATTTGGCGTTCTGAATGAATCAGCATATTTGGCAAAAACTTTAACATTTTCTGTGATAATCTTCTCAAGACCAATATTAATTACTGTATTTGTAGTTGAACTAGAAAGAGAGTCATGGTCTGTCGCATTCCAACTATTTTTAAATCCATCAATGTTTCGATCTACAGTATCTTCACCAGAAAAATTAGTTTTTTCATTTCTTAGACCAAATGATAGTACACTTGCTTGATTTGGAAGATTTAGGCTTGATTGAATATAAAAAGCTCTACTATCTTGAGTGGCTTTATAATATTGGCCTACTGACTCATCTTCTTTTCTATGTCGGTTTGAAGAATAATCTGTATCACTATAATCAAATCCATATTTTATTAAGGCAGTATTATCCCCTATGAAAATAGAGTCATCTAAAATCAATGAAAGTTGAGTATTATCAAGATCTGTATCAATAAAACGATCACCATCATTAGGGGTGCTTTTAGTGTTTCCATTGGCTGCATAAAAAGCTTTTTGTTCTTTAGATCTATTCGAAATTAGAAAATTTATTTGTTTTGACTCTGTAATATTAGTCTCAAAACCAGCTGCGAAAGAAGTATTTTCTTCATTAGCGTAATCATCTCTTTGCTCAGTATTACAACTATTACCATTTCGTGCAAAACCACCACCGATATTTTTAGCTGTTCTGCTTGTAGATAAAAGATTACATAAATGATAATTATATACGCCCCCAATAATTCTAGTTCCAGGCATTAATTGCTTTTTAGAATTATGACTAAGATCAAGATAAGAATTTATTGATTCAGTATTATTTTGAATTTTAAAAAAAATATCTTCCCGCTCATAATCTGCATTATCTCTATATGTATCAGAATCTTTCAAAAGTCCTGAAATCAACATATTCGTATTTTTATTAATACTCATTGAACTAGAAAAATCTAGTTGATAAGAACTGTGTGTTGCTAAGTTTAAAGACGACTCATTTTGAATATCTAAACTATCTTTCATTACTATATTGATTGCTCCTCCAACAGCTCCTGAACCATAAAGTGTAGCTGCTGAATTACCTCTTATAATTTCTATCCTTTTAATTGATTTGACCGGAATATTAGAAAAATTAATACCCCCCATGTCTAAATCATTAAGTCGTATCCCATTTATTAACATTAAAAAATTTGATTTAGAGGCTTCACCAAAACCTCTCATATCAATTGTAGAATTTGAACCACTCACATCAGAATACAAGTTCCTAACTTGAATACCTGAATAAGATTTTATTATCTCGGAAATATTTTTTTCAGATTGGCTGATTAAATCTTCTGAAGATATGATGGTAATATTTGATCCTGCTAACCCTGTAGATAGCCTAGAATAATCACTATCTTTTGGAGTAATCCAGATTTCATTTGAATTAGCAGCTTGTACAATTGAACTTATGAATAAAAAAAATATTAGGTATCGTATGAACATAATTTCTCCTCGGTTTTCACCTTTTATGCGCAACGAATATGTGTGAAATTCACAAAAATACGCAGCGGTTAACTTTTTAAAGTCACCACTACTTTATTAAGTCCAAATGATTTTCCCGATCAATTGAGGATGACACTTCCATTGGCAGGTCTCCTGACTTACAAATCAATACTTAAACACGCCTTCCCAAGAATTCTCAGTGGCCTAAAATGTTTAAGCTCCTTGTTTACAGTTGCGGGAACAGTTACGGATTTAAACCGTATTCCCTATTAATCACTTTTCAGTGAACCAATATTGTTATTGTTATTTAAATTGAATAAAATTACAACAGGAATAATGGAAATCTTTAAAAATCAAAAACCTTTGTCTTTTAACTTCAATGAAAAATTGACAGAAACAATCATCTCACCGTTTGGCTTTAGAGAATATGATGCTCGTTGGCTCTATCCTAATGACGTAAATAAAAAAGGATTAGAAATTTTTGGATATAGTCTTGGTCAATATATTTGCAAGAGAGTCAAAGTTGGTGCTTCTGTTGTAGTTGGACATGATTATCGCTCTTATTCAGAAGAAGTGAAATATCATGTTGTAAAAGGCTTACTTTCAGCAGGTTGTAATATCATTGACATTGGGCTGTCTTTATCACCCATGGTCTACTTCGCCCAGCATCATTTAAATACTGATGCTCTAGCTATGATTACTGCGAGTCATAATGACAATGGTTGGACAGGAATTAAATGCGGAATTGAAAAATCTCTAACATTTGGACCTAACGAAATGAGAGAAATTAAAGAATTAGCATTGTCTAATGATAGTTATCAAGCAAAGGAACAGGGAAAGTATGAATTTATAAACGATTTAAAAGATCATTATCTGCATTACTTGATAAAAGATTTTAAATTAAAGAATAAGCTAAAGATTGTTGCCGCGTGTGGTAATGGAACTGCTGGGGCTTTTGCTCCAGAAGTATTAAGAGCAATAGGATGTGATGTCATTGAGCTTCACTGTGATTTGGATCACTCTTTTCCAAATTATAACCCAAACCCTGAAGATCTCGTTATGTTGAGAGATTTAGCAGATTCTGTCCTTGAACATAAAGCTGATGCCGGCTTTGTATTTGATGGAGACGGAGATCGACTGGGTGTGGTTGATAATTTAGGTGAAGAGATTTTCTCGGATAAGATTGGACTTCTCCTTGCACAAAATATTTCTAATGATCACCAGAACTCTACATTTGTAATTGATGTAAAATCAACTGGACTATATTTTAACGATCCAATTCTCAAAAAAAATAATTGTACTATTGATATGTGGAAAACAGGACATTCACATATGAAAAGGAGAGTCAGAGAATTGAATTCTATTAGTGGATTTGAAAAAAGTGGTCACTTTTTTATCAATGATCCACTTGGTTTAGGCTTTGATGATGGATTAATGTCCGCAATATTAATGGCTAAACTTTTGGATGAAGAAAAAGGTTCATCATTATCTGAAATAAAAAATTCGTTACCAATAACATACCAATCTCCCACTATGGCCCCGTATTGTGCCGATGATGAAAAGTACCAAGTAGTTGATGAAATGATTGATAAAATAAATTCTATGTTTCTTAATAACGAAAGTGTTATTAAACAAAAAATTAAAAATATTATTACTGTGAATGGAGTGAGATTTGAACTTGAAAATGGGTCTTGGGGATTAATAAGAGCTTCATCAAACAAGCCTTCTTTAGTTATCGTTATAGAAAGTCTGAGGTCTAATGATGAAGTAAAAGAAATTTTTAATTTCATTAATAGTCTTTTGGATGCAACAGGAAAAGTTGGTGACTATGATCAATCTATTTGATTATAGGCCTGCCCACTCTTTGAATAGCCGTATTGCCATTATAAAAATAAAAACAGCAAATAATTTATTCAATTTTTCTTTAGATAAATAGTGAGCAAGTCTTACACCTAGTGGCGCTGCCAACATTGTCATTGGAGTAAACATCGCAAGTCCCATAAAGTTAACGTACCCAAGACTTAATGGTACACTTACTTCATTTAGAACACCTGAAATTATAAAACCAATTGTTCCAGGAATAGCAATAAATGCTCCGATACCTGATGCTGTGCCAATTGCTTTATGAATTTCAAAACTGTGAAGTTTCAATAAGGGAACACTTAAGGATCCTCCTCCAATACCAATTATAACAGAGAAAAATCCTATTGCTGAACCATACAAATGTTTCAAAATATTTTTTGGAAATTCAACTGCTATTCTCCATGCATCGTTCCAGAAAAAGAACTGAAGTGAAACTAGTAAAAGTAAGCTTGAATAGATAAAGATAAGCGTTTTACCAGTTAAACTTGAAACTATAAAGGCTCCAAGTATCACTCCTGCTACTACTGAATAAGATATTGTTTTCAATAAAAAAATATCTACAGATTTTCTTTTTGCATGACTTAATGCTGAGACGATTGAAATTGGAATAATGTTTGCCAATGAGGTTCCAACAGCAAGATGCATTCTGATATTTTCATCTACTTCTGCCAGTGTAAAAATATAATATAACGCTGGAACAACTACAACGCCCCCACCTACTCCAAATAATCCAGCAATGATGCCAGTAAAAATTCCAGCAGAAATTAATAGAATTAATAAAAGATAAAGGCTCTCAGGAGGAATATTACTAAGAATGGTGGAGAACAAAAAATTATTTGTTAGTTTTTACCAGATGGAAGATCTTTGAAGGCTACTTTCTTATCCATTCTCTCATCTTGAGGTAAACCTAAAACTCGTTCAGCAATAATATTGCGAAGGACTTCGTCGGTTCCTCCGGCAATTCTTAATGCTGTTGAGAAAAAAAGACCATTTTGGAATAAATTATTCATTACTGGATTTTTATCATCAAGCACATAACCATTCATATCCATTAAATCAAGTGCATATGAAGAAATATCTTGCATTTTTGAAGCTGTAACTAATTTACTTATTGAAAGTTCTGGCCCTGGAGTTTGTCCTTTTGATAAGGCCGTAATACTTCTATACTTTGTATATTGAAGTCCTCGAGATTGAACATACCAATCAGCAATCTTTTGCCTAACTTCAGAGTTCTTTATTGCTGGTCCATCTTCAACCTCTACTTCTTTTGTTAGGTCAAATATTTGATCAAAATCAAGACCTGGAGGATCACCAACCGCTAATCTCTCATTCATCAGCGTTGTAAGTGATACTTTCCAACCATCACCTTCTTCTCCTAGACGTTGAGTATCCGGAACCCGAACATTATTGAAAAATACTTCATTGAAATTAGCTGAGCCTGAAATTTGTTTTATTGGCCTTACCTCTATACCAGGGGTTTTCATATCTAGAAAAAAATAAGTTAAACCTTTATGTTTGACAGCGCTTGGATCAGATCGAGCTACAATCATTCCGTAGTCAGCAAAATGAGCTCCTGAAGTCCAAACTTTTTGACCATTAAGTATCCAATCTGAACCATCTTTTTCAGCCTTCATGCGAATACCAGCTAGATCAGATCCTGCTGAAGGCTCAGAAAATAATTGGCACCATATCTCTTCCCCATTTAACATTTTAGGAAGATATCTTTTTTTATCCTCATCCTTACCCCAAACCATCATAGTTGGGCCTAACATACCAATTCCAATTTCAAAATAACCTGAATGAACAAAATAGCTATGTTCTTCCTGTTGATAAATTACTTGCTCTATTGGAGTGCCCCCATATCCACCAAATTCTTTTGGCCATAAAATTGCAGCTAATCCAGCTTCAGCTTTTTTCTTTTGCCATTCTTTTGCTTTTTTTAATGCTTCTTTTGCCGCGTCTTCACCGCTAACTGTTTCAGGTGCTCCAGCTGAACTACCGGTTAAGCTAACCTCGCTACGTTTTTGTGCATTCTGATCTAAAAACTCTCGAACCTGAGATCTAAATTCTGCTTCTTTAGGGTTGTCGTTAAAATCCATAATTACACTATATTTCTTTTTTCAAGATTTGAAATCAAATTTTCTTTCCACTGGCGAACACTTCCAATATTTAAAGCAAGCTGTTTTGCTCTTCTATAAAATAAATGACAGTCATACTCCCACGTAAAGCCAACTCCACCATGAATTTGAATATTTTCTTTAGATGCATAGTGATAAGCATCAATTGCGCTAACTCTTGCTCCAGCTGCTGCCACCGGCAACTCATTAGAGTCTGAACTTAAGGCCCAGGCACCATAATATGCATTTGATTTTGCTAATTCAATTTTGACATACATATCGGCCATTTTGTGCTTGAGTGCTTGAAATGCTCCAATTTGTTTCCCAAATGCATATCTCTCCAAGGAATATTTTTTTGCCTCATCTAGTGCAACTTGAGCTCCACCGACTTGTTCAAATGCAAACAATACTGCAGCTCGATCAAATATCTTTTGAATCATTTCCCATCCCTCGCCTGAGTTACCTAGTAATTCAGCATCAGCATTATCTAAAACTATTTTTGACGATGGACGAGAAGGGTCAATTGTTTCTAAACTCTCTGATTTAACTCCATCTTGATTTGATTTGACTATAACTAAAGAGAGAGAGTTGTTATTTTTATTAGAGTCAGTATTAGCCGCAACCACAATAAAATCTGACACTTGACCATCATTCACAGGTAGTTTTTGACCATTTAGTTTACCATCAGTAAAAGTAGAATTTATATTATGTGGTTTTGGAGTTCCATTGCCCTCTGATAGCGCAAAAGTACCAATCATCTCTCCCGAGGCAATTTTTGGAAGGTAAGTTTTCTTTTGATCTTCTGTGCCAAATAGTTTTACAAATTCTGCAAATAAATAAATTGAAGATGAAAAAGGTGTAGGAGCAAGAGAACGGCCAAGTTCTTCAGCAATTACACAAAGCTCTAACATGCCAAGTCCTAGCCCCCCATATTCTTCAGGAATGGCAGTTCCTGTCCACCCCATAGTAGAAATTTCTTTCCATAAATCATCAGAGTGATTTTTTTGACTATCTTCTAATACTGATCTTACAACAGTTCGATCACACTTATCTGTTAGAAATTTTCTAGCTTGATCACGTAGTAACTTTTGATCATCTGAAAAGTCAAAATTCATGAATTTAAGTTAAGATTTATCTTCTGTTTCTTCTTCATTAGAAACTAAAGTCTCTTCTATTTCTGCACCTGGAGATATTTCATCAATTGTTTCACTTGATGAATTTCCTTCAGCTGCAATTGATTGCTCCGAGCTTAATTCATTTTGAATTGCCTCCATGATTGCATCAGAGTCAATTTCGCTTTCTTCTATTGAAGATGAATTTGGATTTTCATTTTCATTAGAAATAGTTTCATCTTGAATATTATTTTCCTGAACAGGAGTCGGCTTAACATCTATCCGCGGTGCTCTTGAAGTGAATTTTCTTGTAGCAGTTTTCTCCATCTCAGATTTGGATAGGCCTCCTTGATACATTTGTCTAAATGTATCATCCTCGATGACTTCATTTTCATCTTCTTCTTGATAGTCAGCAACTTGTCTTAATTTATTTACGATACTATCTTGAAGCTCATCTTTTGTAATTTTTGCCTCACCTATTTCTCTCAGTGCTATAACAGGTTTTTTATCATTTTCTGGATCTACAGCTGGTGCAGCACCTCTACCTAATTGAACTGCTCTTTCTTTAGCAAGGATAACAAGCTCATACTGGTTGGTGACTTGTTTTATACAATCTTCTACTGTAATACGTGCCATAGAATTTTTTGAAATTGAATTTGTGTTTTATTGAAATATTTGAATAAATCAAGCTGAATAATTATAAATCAGAATAATCTAAGAATATGATAACAATTTATGCCTGATATTCCTAAGAAAATTAAAAGTCCTTGCGTCAAAATATGCAAATACGATGATGCTTTTATGAATGGAATGGTTTGCATAGGATGTTTCAGAGAGCAGTATGAAATTACTAATTGGCTTCGCATGACTGAAAAAGAGCGAGATCTGGTATATATTGATATTTTAAATAGAAAAAGGAAATACAGAAAATGATTAAGGATATTTCGTGGACATGTAAAAGCACTTGGAAACGTAGCTCTTATAATACAATGTGGTGCTTAATTGGCTGTAGTATTGGTGACTTTGGCACAATTCTTTTTTTTCAATTTTCATCATTTGATGTTGCAACTGTTATCATTATGTCTCTTGCAATAATAAACGGACTAATCACAAGTATTCTTTTGGAGACCGCTATACTTACCAGGCAAATGCAATTTATAGAGGCGTTTAAAACTGCAATTGGCATGAGTTTAATTTCTATGCTCATGATGGAAATTTCAATGAATTCTCTGGATTGGATTATAATGGGTGGAGCTAAGCTCAATTTATTCATCATTCCATTCATGCTGTTTGTAGGCTTTATTACTCCACTTCCCTATAACTACTGGCGCCTAAAGAAATATGGGAAGGATTGTCATTAATAAATGATAAATAGAATTCTAAACATAGAGAATGGAGAAGTTAATTCCTATGTAATAAATGAGAACAAAAACTCACCTGAAATTTTTTTTTCTCATGCAAATGGATTTAATGCTCTGACATACTCCGCTCTGCTCAATAAGATTAAAAAAAATTATCAAATAACTTCCTATGATATGAGAGGTCATGGAGAAACCACGTTACTTGCAGACCATAATCAAATGAAATCTTGGTTAATCTACAAAGATGATCTTGAGCAAATACTAGATATCAAAAAAAAACCCTCAGTTCTTATAGGACATTCTATGGGCGGTACAGCAAGTTTACTACTTGCTTACGCAAGGCCTGATCTAGTATCTCAATTAATTCTCATAGATCCAGTAATTCTCTCTTATTCATACAGAATAATATATAAATTCTTACAAAAAGCTGGGCTCATGAAAATTCATCCCATGGTCAGAGGTGCTCTTATGAGACGCTATACATGGGAAAATCAAAATGAAGCTATAGAATATTTTGCGAGAAAAAAACTTTTTAAAAATATATCAAAAAATATCATTGAAGATTATGTCACAGGCGGTTTAAAGAAAAATATTCATCAAAAATATGAGCTGAGCTGTCACCCAGAATGGGAAGCTGCTAACTTTAGATTATCACCTGATGAAATCGGTTTTAATTTAAAAAAAAGCAACATTCCAATAAAGCTCATACTTCCTCCAAATAGTTATGTTTGTAATAAAGAATCTCAAAGAAAACTTGAACGCCTGATGCCAAATATAGAAATTATTAATATTAAAAATACATCGCATATGCTTCCACTTGAAAATTTTGAAGCTGTAAGTGATGAAATTAACAAATTTCTCATATAATTATTATCTACAAAATAAAGTTCAAATAAGCTATTCTAAATTTATGAATGATTTTCTAAATATTGTTATTTCTGTTTGGAATAATGGTGCTTTTGGTATCAATTTTAGCAACATCGTTATAGGTCTTCTGATCTTATTTATATTTGTTTTTTTTAGATCAATCTTTACCAGCTTAGTAATGAGTAGATTAAGAGCCGTAGTAAAAAAATCATCCAATCAAATTGACGATGAAGTGTTAGATGCATTTAAGGAACCAATTAAGTTCATACCTATTGTTGTTGGTGTTTATATTGCATCTACCTACATTGATCTGAACGAAACTTTACAAATATTTGCTGATAATCTTAATCGATCATTGATAACGATTCTTATATTTTGGCTACTATACAAATTAATTGATCCGTTATCCTATTTTGCACACAAATTTACTGACGTTCTTACTAGCGACCTTGTTGACTGGGGAATAAGAATATTAAAATTTGCAATTTTTTTCATTGGTGCAGCAGCAGTTTTAGAGCTTTGGGGCATTAAGGTTGGGCCAATCTTAGCTGGTTTAGGACTTCTCAGCGTAGCAATTGCTCTTGGTGCTCAAGATTTATTTAAAAATCTGATTTCAGGAATTTTAATTCTTTTAGAAAAAAGATTTAAAAATGGAGACTGGATTAAAGTTGAGAATATTGTTGAGGGTACAGTTGAAAATATTGGCTTCAGATCAACAGTTGTTCGTCAATTTGACTCCTCTCCTGTGATGGTTCCTAATTTTAACTTTGCAGAAAATGCAGTTACTAATTTTTCAAATATGCAAAACAGAAGAATTTATTGGACCATAGGGTTAGAATACAAAACAGATTTAGATCAACTAAGAAAAATTAGAGATGAAATTGAAGATTATTTAAAGGAAAGTGGAAGCTTTGTGTCTGAGTCCGAACAGGCTACATTTGTCCGTATAGATAAATTTTCAGATAGCTCAATTGATATCTTAGTTTATTGTTTTGCAAAAACTAAAGTTTGGGGTGAGTGGCTGAAAGTTAAAGAGGAACTTGCATATCAAATTAAAAATATTGTTGAACATAACAATGCCGGCTTTGCATTTCCATCTCAAACAATTTACTACGAAAATATTTAATTAAAATGATTCACTGGAATAAATTTGTTTTAAATCATTATTCCATTTACTTTTATATAAATTAATTAATCTTAAAGCTGAGGTTTCTTTTTTGTGAACCATTTCGTACAAATAATCAATATGTATCGTTTCGTTTTCACCAACGGCATTCAAATTTGATCTCGATTCAAGTCCTTTAGATGAAATTTCTAAAAATTGCTTAGCTATTTCCCATCCATTCCTATCTTTTAATTTAGCATTGAGCCCATTCTTTAATACTGAATTTCTGAAAGATATTATTTCCTCAAAACTCCATTCTCTTACTATCGATATGGACTCCTCTAGACAATCTGAGCAATATAAAATTCCTGCCCAGAAAGCTGGAAGGGCACAAAGAGATCTATAGCTTCCTGCATCAGCACCTCTCATTTCAATATATGTTTTCAATCGAACCTCAGTAAATATTGTACTCAAGTGATCGGTCCAATCATCTAAAGTAATTTCTGCAGCTATTATTTTATGAGATTTATTATTCATTAAATCCTCAAAATTATAATCTAAACAATTTATATAATTTCCATTTCTGATAATCGAATAGACAGGGACTTTTAAAGCATAATCGACATATTCCTCAAATGAAAAATTTTCACCAACCATTGATCTTAAAATTCCTGTTCTTTCATTATCTGTTTTTGTCCATACATAGCCGCGATATGATTGAAAGCCATTCAGTTGTCCTTCAAGAAAAGGAGAATTAGCAAATAAGCCTGTAACTAGTGGTTGAAGTGCCGCTGAAACCATTATTTTTTTTTTCATATCAAGCTCTGATATATAATCAAAGTTTGCTTGAACAGTGCATGACCGATGCATCATATCTAAACCAAGGCCACCTAGTTTTTTCATATATGGTCTCATGATTTCAGAATATCTTTTTTTTGGAACATGCGGTATGACATCTAATTTTTCTATTGGCAAAAACCCAAGACCCAGAAATCCTATATTCATTTTTTCTTCTATAGATTTTACAAACTTTAGATGATTATTTATCTCTCTACATGTCTCATGAATAGTGACTAATGGCGCGCCTGAAAGTTCAAATTGTCCACCTGGTTCAAGCGTAATACTAGCATTCTCTTTCGTAAGTGCGATAATGTTATCGCCTTCATATTTTGGCTTCCAATCATCTTGAATAAATGACTCCATTAAAGCTGATATACTTTGCTCACCTTTATAAGGAATCAGAGAATAATCATTCTTATTGAATACAAACTTTTCATGCTCAGTACCTATTCTTTCATGACCTTTTTCAGTTATTCCATCTTCAAAATATTTGATGAGGTTTTCTTTATTAAGCATGATTTGATAATTCTTTTATTAAAGATGAAGCAACTATACACGCCGTCTCAGATTTTAAAACACTATTACCTAGTGAAATGGAAGTAATCATTTTATTTTCTTCGATCAATTTTATTTCTTTATCTGAAAAATCACCTTCAGGACCAATTAATACTCCTTTAATAACCAAATTTTCATCAGATAATACCTCGCTAATTTTAGAGGCCGCTTCACTTATGCAGCATGCTATAATGTATTCATTATTTTTTTTTAAAAAATCCTCAAAGTGAATAGGAACATTTATTTGAGGTATAGAAATCTGGTTTGATTGCTCAACCGCTTCTATTGCAATTAACTTCAATCTATCAATATTGAATGTTTTAAATTGAGTTCGCTCCATAATAACTGGTTGAAATTTTGTGATACCAATTTCCGTACATTTTTGAATAATAATTTCAGTTTGAGCCCTTTTAATTGGAGAAAAAAATAAAGTTAATGGATAGTTTTTTTTAATTGATTGGGTTTTACTTAAAACAGTTCCTGATGCTTTCCTTCGATCGACAGAAGTAAGCTCTAGTATGTATTCTTCACTTTCATTAAATACACACACATTATCTCCCACTTTAGAACGCAACACAGATGATAAATAATGTGAATGCTTAGTGTTAAAATCTATAATTTGATTTTTTTCAATTTCTTTATTTAAGTAAATTCTATTTTTGATTTTCATATTTGATAATAAACATTTAGTATTTATATACATTAACAAGAAAAAATATGTTCAAATATCAAAAAAATTTAATTTTATTGATGAGGCTTGATAAGCCGATCGGTATATATTTACTTTTTTTTCCTTGTGCTTGGGGAATTTTTGCCGCTACCGAGTCGTATGAAAATTTAAAAAAAAATATTTTTTTAGTAATAATCTTCCTTGTTGGATCAATTGTCATGCGAGGAGCTGGCTGCATTATTAACGATATTTTTGATCGAGATTTGGATAAAAGTGTTTTAAGAACAAAAAATAGACCAATTGCATCTGGTGAAGTCTCTATACGTGATGCTTTTTTACTTTTTTTATTCTTATCAGGTCTGGGGCTTGCAATACTCTTATCATTAAACCTGTTGTCAATTTTGATAGGGTTTATTTCTTTCCTATTATTGATTATTTACCCACTCTCTAAAAGAGTTACATACTGGCCACAGTTAATTTTAGGAATAACTTTTAACGTTGGAGTGCTAATTGGTTTTAGTTCAGCAACAGGCAATATAAATCTCACAATACTATTTTTGTATCTTGCAGGAATTTTTTGGACATTAGGATATGATACAATATATGCCGTTCAAGATATAGAGGATGATCTTAAAATTGGAATTAAATCCACAGCTCTACTTTTTGGTAAAAATGTAAAAGCTTGGGTATTTTTTTTCTATTCTTCAGTACTTTTAATGCTTACTGTTTATGGAGCTTTGTCGCATCTAAATCTCTATTATTTCTTTGGTTTGTTTTTTGTGGCTTTATTGTTATATAGACAGGTTAAGTATTTAAGTTTAGATAATCCAGACATTTGTTTATCTCTATTTAAGAGTAATCAATACGTTGGACTTCTTATTTGTTGCGCTTTATTGACGACAATGATTAACTAAAAATTTATTATGAAATTTGAATCTATATCTCAAAATATAATAGAAAAAACAATCAAAGCCGGTGCCTCAGATTGTGATGTCGTATTAGCTAAGGGATTTTCAAAGTCAATTTCTTATCGATTGGGAAAAGTTGAAGATATTGAGGAATCAAATGGAAGTACTTTTGGGATAAGAGCTTTAATAGGAAATAAACAGGCTTTTATATCTTCCTCTGATGATGATGAGAATAATATAGATAAACTTATCCAAAGATTAATTCAAATGACAAAGCTTGCACCTGAAGATGAAACTGCTTGCTTAGGTGATCCCAATCTTTATGAAAAAGAAGTTCAAAACTTGAATTTAGTTCAGAATAATCCAACGGACACGACAAAACTGATTGAGATGGCTAAGCAATGTGAGGAGTCAGCTTTAGAAATCAAAGGGATCACTAATTCAGAAGGCTCAGGCTCATCATTTGCGGAAAGTGAATTTTTTATTGCAAACAATAAAGGGTTTAACGGTGGATATAGATCCTCTACTAATTCAATCTCATGCTCTGTAATTGCCGGCGAAGGTCAACTTATGGAAAGGGATTACGACTACGCAGTATCAAGGCACATTGATGACTTAGACTCACCATCTGAAGTTGGCAAGTCTTCAGCTAAAAAAGCTATTCAAAGGCTGAGTCCAAGAAAAATTGAATCATGTAAAACACCAGTTATTTTTGATAAGAGAATAAGTGACGACCTGATAGGCTATCTAGCATCAGCTGTTTCAGGAAATTCAATTGCTAGAGGTACAAGTTTTTTAAAAGATTCGCTTAATAAGCAAATTTTTAGTAAAGATATAAATATTATTGATGATCCTAAAATTATAAAAGGTTTAGGCTCACGTCCATTTGATGGAGAGGGATTAAAAACTAATAAAAAAGAAATCGTTCAAAATGGAGTTCTTAAAACTTGGCTTCTCAATACTTCAACAGCTAAGAAATTAAATTTAAAATCTACTGGAAATGCTTCTCGTGGAGTAGGCTCTCCTCCTGGAATCAGTACCTCAAATTTATTTATGGCAAATGGAATTAATTCATATGAAGATATGATGCGTTCTACCAAATCAGGTTTCTACGCTACAGAACTTATTGGAATGGGCGTTAACATAGTAACAGGTGATTATAGTATGGGTGCGTCAGGTATGTGGATTGAAAATGGCGAAATACAATTTCCAGTGAGTGAAATCACAATAGCTTCTAATTTAAAAGATATGTTCTTAAACCTTAGTGCTGCAAACGATTTAGAGTTCAAATC